>NZ_JAUBUI010000177.1:0-3138 GCF_036705385.1 Microcoleus sp. B3-A4
TTTGGGCGAGCGAAACTGTTTCTTTGATTCATAACGGGCGTGCGGCGCCCGTGGAACGCTCTCAAAGAGGACTGAAAGACACATTTTTGAACAAGCATTGCAATATCTCCCCAGTCGGTTTCAACCGACTTTCGCTATGAGACAGGGGTTTTAACCCCTGGCGGACTGTTTATTTAACTCTAAATATAGCTACTAGCTTGACGGGTGAACATTGAGCAGTAAATTCCGTTTGATGCTATCAATTCGTCGTGAGTTCCTATTTCTGCTATTTTACCGTTTTCCATGACGGCGATACGATCGGCAATTTTTGCTAAACCTAATCTGTGACTGATGACTATGGTTGTTTTCCCGGCGGCTATTTGGCGGAAGATGCTGTAAATTTCGTGTTCTGTCTTGGGGTCGAGGGCGGCTGTTGGTTCGTCAAAAATTAGCACTTCGGCTGTAGAAAGCCGCATTAAGGCGCGGGCGATCGCAATTCTTTGCCACTGTCCCCCCGATAAGTCTATGCCGTCTTCTAATTGTTTCCCCAAGGGAGTCTCTAAACCTGCGGAAAGACTATTGACTTTTGCGCTAATTCCTGCTTCGGAAATAGCTTCGTTAATTGCGCTGTCATCTGACAGTGAAAGCAAGTCGCCGAAACCGACGTTTTCGCGAACTGTGGAGGGGAAACGGGCGTAATCTTGCATAACGACGGCGATGCGCGATCGCACGTATGCTAGAGGGTACGATCGCAAATCTTTGCCGTTCCAGTCGATCGTACCACTTGTCGGGTCGTACAGGCGGCCGAGGAGTTTGCCAAGGGTTGTTTTACCCGCGCCATTTTCACCAACAAGCACTAGCATTTCCCCCGGATTAATCGTTAAGTTGATATCTTCAACCGTGCTTTTGTTGCTACCTGGATAGCAGAAAGATAGATGCTTAATCTCGATGCCAATTTTATCTTTTGTAGGGCGGGAATCTTGCCCGTCTTCTGGTAAAATAGGCAGGCGAGATGCTACATCCCCAAGCGGAGACTGCAATTCTGGTTGGAGTTCCAAAAGTTGAAAAATTGGACTAACGCTGAGAGAGATATCGTACAAATTAGTAGAAGTGCTAATCAGTATCTGCAAACTTTGCTTTACTTGAACAATCAAACCCGAATAGAGTGCTAAATCGCCCAAAGTATAGCGACCACCCAAAGCTCCCATTACTACATAAATAAATGGCAAAGCCACTCCAATTCTACTAAACATCGACCAGAAAAGTACAACAATTGCTCCTTTTTTTCGGATTTGCTGCATCTCGCTAAAAAATTGCAAAAACTGACCCTGCCAGCGTTTGAGCCAAAGTTCTTGCAACCCAAACAAACGCAATTCTTTAGCATATTCTTCGCCCGTCAAGACTCTACTGGATAAGTTCATTTCGCGGCTGATTTTAGCTTGCTTTCTTTGAACTCTCCAGATGATTCTGCTATATTTTCTTTGGGTATAAATTGAGGGAGATGAGGAGATCAACATCAGCAATGGCACCCACCAAGCTATTGCAGCAGCAAGGCCTATCGATGGAATAAATATAAAAATTCCCGTGATAGTCATGCTGATGGTAAAGGCTAGTTGCTGTATTTTGGATACTCCTGTTTTGGCGAGTTCTACTATATTTAATAGTTCCGGGTTTTCAAACAGGGCGATATCGTCGAAATTGGCGACTTTTTCCAGGACTTTTCCTTCGACAAAGCCTTGAACGCGATCGCGCAAAGATGTCGCGACAAAAGAGTTCATTGTGTCTAGGGCATCGCCGACTAACTTGAGACTTAAGACTCCGCCAATACTCCATAGCAATATTGGCCGGGAAAGCATCAAAGCAAGGGGCTGTGCTGTTTGGGTTTGCGACAGCAACCGAGATACTTCATCAATGATTAATTTATCTAAAAATAGCACGGCCGATGGGGCAGCACCGGCGATGATGTTGAGTATTATTAAATGGCGGAGTTCAATTGGTGCGGCTTTGATTATCAGGCCCAAGCTGCGCCACAAAGCTTGGAAGGTGGTAATTTGGATGGGTTGCATTATTTGTGGGTAGGTGTCGGGTCTAGTCATCCCCGCACCGTATATTATAACAGTATTTATTAACTGTTTGCCAAGCATAGACAGGGCGCAGTATTGAGAAATATAAGTAGGTTAACCTCAAAAAGTATAATACCGATAAATAGCGAAATAAATTTTATAAAAAAATGGTTAATTAATATTAAGCAGGCAAAGCTTTAGCTCGTTGTTGAAAGCTTTTGAAGTCTATTATTTTTGACTTGTGAGCAGCTTCCCAGATATCATTAACGATATCAATTAATGGAGGGATCACGAGTAAAACGTACTGACCTACAGCCCTATTTCTTTTGCCAGCAACTTTAACGGTTGTGGGTATGTTGTCACCAAAATCCGACCAGTCTTGCTTCATCCAAAAAACTTCATCACCAACTACAACTAACTGCTTATCTCTCAAGCTATTGTCGTAACCGCTCTCATCTAAAAAATTGATTATTTTTCTGACTGTTTGTAAAGAAACATCTTTTCTTAAATTTTTAATTGCTCGAATTTCTAGTAGCTGCTCCCAACTAAAAACTACTGTTGGTCTTCCATTATTTCCAAATCTGTAAGGAATAACTAAGCCTACTTTTTCTAAATAAGCCAGTCGGCTAGAAGTGCAGCCTGCCAGATGTATTGTTTCTTGTCGTGTAAAGCCTGACATCTGGTTCATAGTTGTTTGCTTCTCCTATTGCTTCCTGAAATTTTAGTTTTAACCCGCTTAGGCTAGAGTTTGTCGGGTATGGATCGTGTCTAACCTTAAAAAAGTATAACTTAATCCTATCTTGTCTGGCTAATTAAGACATTGTTTTACAAAATTGACTTTTTGTAGAACAATGTGCTACTGTTAAGGCATATTTAGAAAATACAGCGTCTATAAGTAGGGTTCCCACTACCTTGGCCACTCCGTGTCATCATTTGCCTCCATAGGCAATGCAAGCGCTGAGCTTCACGGTTCTGCTGTCAGGAGTCCTAACGCCTTTCTTGAGCAGTCCACTATAGTACAATGGCACTGAAAAAGTCTCAATCACGCCCTCCGTTTAGATTTCAAGACAGAGCGAGGTTCCTGCATTCGAGGATA
>NZ_JAUBUI010000178.1:0-3114 GCF_036705385.1 Microcoleus sp. B3-A4
CTGTTCAATATGCTCCCGGTTTCTTTTGATATATTGGAGTTGTTTTTTAATTGCCTGTCTTCTTTTGTTGCGTGTGGATCGTCTTTGTTTCGCTACTGCTAAGTAGTCTTTTCTTGCTAAATTACGGTAGGTTCTTGGTTTTTTATGGGTTTTTTCTTTGATTTGTTTATACAGGATATCTATGATTTTTTCTGTATGAACTCTGGCTCCGTTTAATAGTCCTAATACCAATTTCCTAAAGTCCTGCTACAGATATAGCCTCTAAAATAAATTTCCATCCCGTCAAAGAAGCAATAACTTCCAACGTCAACTTATTTAACTCTTTTTGCACCGCTGCTCTCAACTCTTCTTATTGGTCAAATCTCAACCATTTCAATTGTTCTTTTACGTATCCCCACAGTCTTTCTATGGGGTTTACTTCCGGACTGTATGCGGGTTGAAACAGTAAAATAACATTTTCTGGTATGCTGAGATTTAAAGAGTTATGAAAGCCTCCATTATCTACTTGAATTATATGTAAATCCTCCGGATACTCACTGGCCAATAGCTCTAAAAACTTATCGAAGCACACTGTATCTAAATGGGTAAACTCATAAAAAAAGCTGGCTCCCGTTAGCGGTTCTACTGCCCCATAAAGCCACAAATAAGTAAAATTCCATTGCACCTTTCTTTGCGGTTTTATTCCGTAACCTGTTAACTTTTTTCTTTGAATTGTATGCAGCCCCATCAGACTTTCATCTTGACTCCAATATCGCACTTTTTTCCACTGCTTTAAAAAGCTCTCACTCTGACTCAGACTGCTTTTAATTAGAGATGAGAGTTGTTTTTAAATTCTTCTATTACCCCGGCTTTCTGTTTTTCACTCACAGGACGCGGGACTTTTAATTTTCCTTTGAGCCGATATCTGGCCCATTGATGTACTGTGGGATATGCCACTTTTACTTCACAGCAGCTTGTCAGCCATTGGTGTACTTCTTTGTAGCTACTGAATCCTTCGGGTTCTTGTAATTCCTTTGATAATCTCTCTACAGTTTCAGGATTCATTATTCTTGGTCTTCCCGAACGAGGTTTCTGCAATAATAATTCTTCTATTCCCCCCGAGCGATTACTAGACAACCATCTTTGTATTGTGGTACGATGTTTCCCTAACCGCACAGCAGCAGACAATACGCTGTCTATCGTTTGGGTTTTAAGCCAATACAGAACTTGTAGTTTTTCGTGGCGCAAAACATCTTTCTCTTTCCTCATAAGAGTTTTCAGCTCTTCTGTTGTTTCCCGAATTTCAATCCGAACAACTCCTGACATTTTTCTTCCTTATATTTGGGAAATGGCTCACAAAAACGATACCTACTAATTGTAGCACTATTTTATGAAAATGGTATAAGTCGGTCGGATAACTAATGTCGGCTGGGGCGCAGGTTGCATCTACGATCAACTTACCGCGATTGGGTGACTCATTTTTGGCGTCCGAATCCTTTTTTTTTTCGGGTTTGACAGACGTGATGTCTCGCATTTTTTCAACCATGCGTTCGTTCACTTTATTAATTAGGGCTTGCTGAATAAGTCGGAGAAACCTCAATATAGATCGAGCGCAGATTCAATCCCCCGACGATCGTTGAGCTTGAGTTGTCGAAAGCTAGTTCGGACATAAATTGAAGTTATGAAATGGCTCATTTGAGTTGTTCTCAGATAAAACAAGCACAAAAAAAGACTGAGAAGCTGTCTCAATCCAGCAGCCAAATTCATGACTAAAAAAGAAATTGCGATGGAAGTTCGAGAGGTATTTTCTAGTTTTGTCATCACCAAAGAGAGGCTGAATCGTCGCTTGCCTTGACCGAACTTTCCCTCAATTGAACTGCGAATTCTCTCATCTTCATTAGCTTGCTTCTTTTTTTCTGGACTCACGTGAGCTGGGGGTCTTCCTAATGGTGGCCCACTGATTCTAATTCCTCTTTCTTTGCACCAAGCTCGATTGTCGCGGGTTCGATAAATTTTATCCACATGAACTGATTCGGGATAATATCCCGTGAAGCTTCGATATGCTTCTATTTGAGCTTTTAAGTCTCCTGATTCGTTAAAGTTATCCCAACTGATTCGGTCTACAAATACATATCCATCAAAGCAGCTAGCTGATAGTTTAGCTCCAAACTCTACGGGTTTTCCCGCTTTCCCTCTCACGATTGGACGGATCTGGGGTTGGCTTAAACTAACGATTCGGTCTTCAATACTTTGTTGATTATTTTGAAACAACTCTAACTGTTGGCGATAGACTTCTTTCACCACTAGCAAAGTTTTATATTCCCTATTTTTCAGACACAAGAGTGAGCCTCCTGATTCGATTAACTGTTCGATATGACCGAGATTTCTTTTGATGTATTGTAGTTGTTTTTTTAGGGCTTTTCTTTTCTGTTGGCGAGTCGGTCTTCTTTTTTTTGCGACTTTTAAGTATTCTTTTTTCGCTATCTGACGGTAGGTTCTCGGTTTGGTCTGAATTTTCTCTTTGAGTGGCTCATACAGCCGATCTATGATTTTCTCCGTGTGAACTCGGGCTTGATTTAAGAGTTTTAAGTCGGTCGGATAGCTAATATCGGCGGGCGCGCAGGTGGCATCTAGGATTAATTTTCCTGGATTTTTCGGCTGTTCCCTCTCTGCTTCGGGATTTTTTTTTTCGCCCTCGCCTCGAACTAATTCTCTCAATCTTCTCACCACTTCTCTATTGACTTTGTTCACCAATTCGTCACTGATTCTTTGTCGGAAATGAACTAATAGTGAAGGGTCAAATGGCTCCTCATTGCTATATGATAAATAACCGATAAAGTATTGCAGGTAAGGATTCTCTCGAATTTGCTCTACGGTTTCTCTATCACTAATTCCTAGTTTTTCCTTAATGATTAACGAGCCTAACGCCAGCCGAAACGATTTAGCGGGAGGTCCCACTTCTGCCACGAAATTTTGGGCATATTCTGATTCAAATTCCGACCACGGTATTAGTTCGGCTAGCTGCACCCAACGGTTAGTCGCTGCCAACTTTCCTTCAAGAGTGTTGCAAGAAATAAATGATCCAAAATCAACCAGAGTTACAAAAGATTTCAACAAACCATTTTTTCAAGTTTG
>NZ_JAUBUI010000053.1:0-46663 GCF_036705385.1 Microcoleus sp. B3-A4
TTGTGTTTGTAAGGCAATGATCTATATATATATTGCCTTACAGATTTTTTTGAGTTCACTTTTTCAGTGCCATTGATGTTAGAAATGTCGGTTCACAACTTTGGAAACTACTTTCTAAGGCATTGAAAAAAAATATTACTAAAAACAATTTTAGGACTGTATTAGAAAAGGCAAGTTTTTATAATTATCAATTGGCTATTGTTGAAAATGTAACAGGCGAGAATATAACTGTTAATCATAACGTTAACATTTGTCATGAAAAAGCCCGATCGCCCACTTCACCCCAAAACCCCCAACCAACAGCAAAACAGCCCCGCATCGACTTAGACGACGCACCAGAAATCTCGACATTTTTCGATCGCACATCCGAACTTTCCACTCTCAAACAATGGATTTTGGAAAACCGCACCCGTCTCATCAGCATCTTAGGATTAAGCGGAAGCGGCAAAAGTGCGATCGCCCTCCAATTAATCCAACACATTCAATATGAATTCGACTGTATAATCTGGCGAAGCCTCCGCGACGCGCCACCCCTCCAAACACTCCAAACCGACTTAATTAAATTCCTATCGCAGCAGCAAGAAACTAACCCCCCCAACCCCCCCTTATCAAGGGGGGGCGAAGATATTCAACCTCCGTCTCCCCCCCTTAGCAAGGGGGGGCTGGGGGGGGTAATAGACTATTTGCGATCGCACCGCTGTCTGATCGTCCTCGATGACGTGCAAACAATTTTCAGCAGCCAACAGCTAGCAGGAAACTATCAACCAGGATATGAAAATTACGGCACTTTCTTCAAACAAATAGCAGAATCATGTCACCACAGTTGCATAGTTTTGCTCAGTTGGGAAAAACCCAGAGAAATTGCAGCATTAGAAAGCCATCAGAAAAATTGTCAAACATTGCAACTCAATAGTTTAGGCGAACCAGCGCGAGAAATATTCACAGAAAAAGGCCTAGCCGAATCGGAAAAATGGTCAGACTTGATAGACCTTTACCGAGGCAACCCCTTGTGGTTAAACATAGTATCCGCTGCAATTAAAGACTTATTTAGCGGTAATATTTCTGAATTTTTCTCCTATGAGAGCCTAGTCTTAGGAGACTTAGAATATTTATTGCACCAACATTTTCAGCGTTTGTCCGACACCGAAAAACAAGTAATGTCCTGGTTAGCCAATCAAATCAAAGCAGTAGAAATATCCAAAAAGCCAGCCCTTCTGGAATTATCCCCTTCAGAATTCCTGAAATCCGTCGAATCCTTGAGACGGAGGTTATTAATCGAAAAAGTCCAAAAGGGCGATCGAACCCTCTTCACAGTCCAACCAGCGATCGCAGAATACATAAAAACCAACATCAAATAACTTCAAAACATCCCATTATAAAAACTATCGCCTTTCTACATAAAAGAGCGAGCGCCTGTTTTTTGGGGAAGGGATCTCGCTTCAAATCAATAATCAAGCAAACAGCAAGTTTTCTACTAGAGTTTTAGGTTCTGGGAGAGATTTACCATCTACCTGATATTCTTCAACTAAAAGCTCTAATACCTCTACTGCATTCTGCAAAGCTTCTTCGTAGGTATCTCCATGAGTGTGGAACTGCTGAGATGGAAAATCAGGTAAGTGAACTAGGTAGCAGTTATCTTCATCCGACCATTGAATAACAATTATATAAGGTAATTTCATGATTCAGGTTCCTCTTCTTCAATTGCTTTCAATATTCCAATTTTTCGATTAACTTCTCTCTCTAAATACAGTTTCGCATCATCGCCATCATTTCCAGCAATGGTAATTGGTTCATGATAGTAGTAAAGGATGAACCCATCTTGTATGGTTGCCTTTTGCCGAACGATAAGTAAACCCAGCTTTTAGCAACAGGCTTTTGAGTTCTCGAATATTTTTGGGCCTAAGCAGACATTAAAATTGTGGCAAGGTGACGGAAATACTTTAATCCTATTCCAGAAAATAGGGTTTGTCAAAACGTACCCTACTACATGAAATTGAATTAGTTTCAGCATCAATCCGCGTTCCTCAGCGGTTAGAAAATAAAAACATTCAACTTTCAGCAAAACCCCAATCCAAAAACTCCAATTTAGCCTAAAATTAAAAATACTGACTAGCCTACATTGCCCTATGTTTGAAGCCCTTGCCGATCGACTCGAATCCACCTGGAAAAAACTGCGCGGACAAAATAAAATCTCCGAGTCCAACATCCAAGACGCGCTCAAAGAAGTCCGCCGCGCCCTCCTGGAAGCCGATGTCAACCTCCAAGTCGTCAAAAACTTCATCGGAGAGGTAGCGGCAAAAGCACAAGGCGCAGAAGTCGTTTCAGGCGTCCGTCCCGACCAACAATTCATTAAAATCGTCCACGACGAACTCGTCCGCGTCATGGGGGAAACCAACGTACCCCTAGCCACCGCAGACTCCGGGCCCACAGTTGTCCTGATGGCCGGTTTGCAAGGAACCGGGAAAACCACAGCTACCGCCAAACTAGCGCTGCACCTCCGCAAACAAAATCGTACCGCACTGCTAGTCGCAACCGACATTTATCGACCAGCCGCGATCGACCAATTGCTCACACTCGGCAAACAAATCGACGTACCGGTATTTGAATTAGGCAAAGACATTGACCCCGTAGAAATTGCCCGCCAAGGCATCGAACACGGCAAACAAATCGGCATCGATACCATCATCGTCGATACAGCAGGCCGCCTGCAAATCGACCAAGACATGATGGCAGAATTGGGCCGCATCAAACAAACAGTACAACCCCACGAAACGCTGTTAGTTGTTGATGCCATGACCGGCCAAGAAGCAGCAAATTTAACCCGCACCTTTCACGAACAAATCGGCATTACCGGCGCAATCTTAACCAAATTAGACGGCGACAGCCGCGGCGGTGCAGCTTTATCCGTGCGGCAAATATCCGGCGCGCCGATTAAATTTGTCGGCGTCGGCGAAAAAGTGGAAGCCTTGCAACCATTTTATCCCGATCGCATGGCATCGAGAATACTCGGCATGGGCGATGTCTTGACGCTAGTAGAAAAAGCGCAAGAAGAATTCGACATCGCCGATGCCGAGAAAATGCAAGAGAAAATGCTCACGGCAAAGTTTGACTTTACCGACTTTCTCAAGCAAACCAGACTGTTAAAAAATATGGGTTCCCTCGGCGGCATCCTGAAAATGATTCCGGGGATGAACAAACTCTCAGACGAACAAATGCGACAGGGAGAAGTGCAGCTAAAACGCACCGAAGCCATGATCAATTCGATGACAGTTGAAGAACGCCGCAATCCCGAACTTTTAGCAAGTTCTCCATCCCGCCGCCGCCGCATCGGCAAAGGCGCCGGCTACACTGAAAACGACGTAACTAAGCTGGTGAGCGATTTCCAGAAAATGCGTACCATGATGCAGCAAATGAGTCAAGGCAACTTCGCCGGCATGGGAGGAATGCCCGGAATGCCCGGAATGCCCGGAATGGGCGGCCCCGGAATGCAGCCCGGTTCCCGCGGCTATATGGGTGCCCAGCAGAAGAAGAAAAAGAAAAAAGATAAGCCTAAAAAAGGTTTCGGACAGTTGTAGAAAGCGTCAAACATATTGCACCATTGTCAAAAATTTGTAGGGGCGGGTTCACCGATCGTAATTGCCTAAAACGCACAATTTCGTAAACCCGCCCCACCCCGTGCGAGAGTCCTTTAACTTTTTTTTGTTGCCGAGTTCAATCTAAAAAAAACTGGAATTGAAGATGGTACAAATATTTACTGAACCAGAAACCATCTCTATAGAATTGCCAAACGCGATCGGCCTTTTTGTCACCCCAGAACAATTCGAGGCCCTAGCATTGGCAAATCCCGACTTGAGATTAGAAAGAAGTGCACAAGGAGAATTAATAGTGAATCCACCCACCGGAGGAGAATCAGGCAGTCGCAATCTCAGTATCAGCGGGCAAGTTGATCGCTGGTGCGAAGCACACGAAGATTTAGGAGAAGGCTTTGACTCTTCTACCGGATTCATCCTCCCCAACGGTGCTCGCCGTTCTCCCGACGCTTCCTGGGTGAGTCGAGCTCGCTGGGAAGCACTAACTGCAAAAGAACGTAAAGGCTTCGTTCCCCTGTGTCCCGACTTTGTAGTAGAATTGCGCTCGGCATCCGATAGTCTCTCCACCCTTCAAACTAAGATGCGGGAATATATCGACAACGGCGCAAGATTGGGCTGGTTGATTGACCCGCAAAACCGGCAGGTAGAGATTTATCGACAGCAAGCAGAAGTAGAAATATTAATCAATCCCGCCGAGTTATCCGGGGAAGATGTATTGCCAGGATTTGTGTTGAATTTAAGGCGAGTGTGGCGTTAGATAGCTTTTGATACCAAATCCGCACAATCCCAGATTCCGCACACCCCAACGGACAGCATACACTGCAAGAGTGCGACTCGAAGTCGATCGTTCGAGACAATAGTGAATCAAAATATCGGAAATTCTGTGTTACGGAGCATAAACCCGTTAGGAATTCCTAAACATTAACGTTCGGGCATGACGTAAATTTTATTAATTCATAAAATATCAAAAATCCCACCCAAACTAACTCTTAATTCCCAGCAGAATTGAGTTCGCATTATGAGAGTAGGGTTTTGGGCTTTTCCCACAAAATATTCATAAAATTTATTGCCGCCCAACTAGATGACAGGTCAGCTTACTACCCCTACTTTTGTGCCTAATAGTTCGGTTGCCTTTTCGCTGTCTACAGGCTGAGAAAATAAATATCCTTGCCCCAACTCACACCCCAACTCTCGGAGTTTCTGTAGCTGTGTTGGCGTTTCTATGCCTTCTGCCACGATATCCATACCTCGGCTGCGAGCCAGCGTCACGATCGTCTGGACAATTTCTAGGCCACTGTTGTCTGTCCCAATGCGACTAACAAAAGAGCGGTCAATCTTTAAGGTATCAATGGGAAACTCGTGCAAGCGGCTTAAAGAAGAGTAGCCCGTACCAAAGTCGTCGATACACAACTGAATGCCTAGAGCTTTTAGCTGCTTCAACATCTTTTCTTCCCTGGATACTGTTTCTAAAATGCAGCTTTCAGTAATCTCTAGTTTTAGACAGTAACTGGGAATGCCAGTCTGCTGCAAAATGTCCTCAATTCGATTGAGTAGGTTTACTTGCTTGAGCTGCACGCCGGAAAGATTGACATTAATCGCCAAGGGAGGTGTTTGGGGAAACTGTTGCTGCCAAATGCCGATCTGGTGACAAGCTTCCTGCAAAACCCACCACCCTAGTTCATTGATCAAACCAGTTTCTTCCGCTACAGGGATAAACTCGGCAGGCGGGTAGATAATGCCAGATGCGTGATGCCAGCGCACCAAAGCTTCAAAGCCACTCAGTTCCCCCGTAGAAAGGGAGACAATTGGCTGGTAGTGAACGCAAAATTCTTGTAGCGCGATCGCCCTTCTCAAGTCGTTCTCCAACTGCAAGCGCGTCATCGCAACAGTTTGCATAGTTGGATCGAAAATTTCGTAACACCCTCTGCCTTGAGCTTTAGCATAATACATTGCGATATCCGCATCTCTGAGCACGTCTTGGGGGCGAGCGTAACCCATTGTGCTCAGGATAATGCCAATGCTGATCTCGGTAAATACTTCATAATCATGCAAATTAAACGGCTGCCTTAATTGATGTTGGATGCGTTCAGCCACCCTGGTTGGTTCATCAATATCTTTAATATCTTCCAGCAAGATCACAAATTCATCTCCTCCAAACCGCGCAACTGCATCTGTATGGCGTAAACAAGCTTGCAGTTGACAAGCAACGCTTTTTAGTAATTCATCCCCAACCAAATGTCCGAGGCTATCATTGACGACTTTAAAGCGATCGAGGTCAATAAATAGCACCGCATATAAATAGTCTTCACGTCTGTACGACAAGTCGATCGCCTGTTGCAGCCGATTCATAAACCAAGCGCGGTTAGGCAACTGTGTTAGGGCGTCGTGAAACGCATCATGTCCTAATTTTTTTTCTCTTTCCAACAACTGAACTTGAGCCTGTTGAAGCTCGTTCACAGCTTGTGTAAGTTCAGCCGTTTGAGAAGCCACCCGTTCCTCTAACTCAGAAGTGAGTTTCTGCAAGGCGGCTTCCGCCTCTTTTCGCGCTTCAATTTCCTCTTTGAGAAGCACATTTTGCTCTTCTAGGGTCTTGGTCACATTTCGCAGTCTCAGGTGTAGTTGCACGCGGGCTAGGACTTCTTCTTGCTGAAAGGGTTTGGTGATATAATCTACTGCTCCCATTGACAGACCTTTAACCTTATCTACGCGATCGGTAAGAGCTGTCATAAAAATCACAGGGATATCTTTCGTTGCCACCGATGCTTTTAAGCGGTAGCAGGTTTCAAACCCATCTATACCCGGCATCATCACATCTAACAATATGATATTTGGCGAAACTTCTTGTAGCTTCTCAATAGCACTTTCCCCATCCTTAGCAACTAAAACCTTGAAGCCTGACTCCTTCAAAAAATCGAACAGAATTTTTAGGTTATTCGGGTTATCGTCAACAATTAAAATTACATTTTCTTTGTCGTTAAACATTTTACTCCTCTAAATGTTTTTTTACAAAAGCTAGTAGCTTTTTTTCTTCAAAATTTTTGGAAAAGTGCAATATTTTATTAGCAAATGGTAGATAGTTGCCGTCTATCTGCTTGAGTCTATCGGCTTCCTGCTCAACCACTTCAATATCGCCGATCCGAGCCGCATTAAACAGCGCTACCAGCTCTGTTGATGGTGGTATCACAAGCTCACCACTCTGAACATTTAACACATTAGTTAAACCTTCCCGCTGTTCGTTCCCTAAATCAGCAGGTTGGTCGTAAATCCATTCGATTTGCAAGTAATTCTTTAATACTTCCAGCAATTCGTCTACTTCGATAGGCTTTGACAGGAACTCGTTACAACCTGCTTCGTGGCTATTTTGGCGATCGAAGTTAAACACGCTGGCGCTGGATGCTATCAAGATTACATCTTTAAACTCTGATGATTGTCGCAAGCGTCGCGACATTTCAAATCCATCCATTACTGGCATCACTAAGTCTGTAATAATCAGATCGGGGTTAAACTCAGCAGCTTTAGCTAAACCCTCTGTTCCATTACAAGCTTCCATTATTTGAAAACCTAGGGGTTCTAAAATATTTCTAAGAAAAGAGCGATTTTCTAATCGATCGTCTACTAGCAGAATTTTATTTCTATTTCCTTTAAATCCAGTTAAATTTATTGAAGTATTGCTAGAATTTGGCTCAATATATTCAGAGGATGTAGTCAACTCTAAATCTAGAGAAAAAATGCTGCCTTGACCGAGTATACTCTCGACTTTTATTTCTCCTCCCATCATTTCAACAATTTTCTGTGCGATGGCTAATCCTAACCCAGTGCCTTCTGCCTTCTGTTGGCTATTTCCAACTTGTTCAAACGGTAAAAATATTTTTTCTAACTGTTCTGGGGCCATCCCAACCCCAGTATCTTGGATATGGAAACGAACTTTAGTAAGTGATGATTGGTCAGAGTCTTCCCCGTTACCTATTACGCCTACCTTAAAAATAACACCTCCTTTTTCTGTAAATTTAATAGCATTGCCCAAAAGGTTAATCAAAACTTGGCGCAGTCGTTTTTCATCAGCAGTGACAGAGTTAGGAAGTTGATTTAATACTTGATAATTAAATGTAATTTCTTTTTGTTCGGCTCGGATGCGGCACATTTCCACAACGCCCATCAGAAAAAAAGGAAAATTAAAAGCTGAACTGTAAAGTTCCATTTTACTGGCTTCAATTTTAGAAATATCTAAAATATCGTTAATCAGGGTGAGCAAGTGCGAACCACATTGGTGAATAATTTGGATAGCATCTTTTTGTTTAGGAGTGGTAGTTTTATCGCGTTCCATAATTTGAGCGTATCCTAGAATTCCGTTCAGGGGGGTGCGGAGTTCATGGCTCATGTTCGCGAGAAATTCGCTCTTGGCGTGGTTAGCAGTATCAGCGGCAATTTTTGCCTCTTTTAGCTCACTTGTCCGTTCTTCTACTCGATTTTCTAGCTCTGAGTTTGTCTTTTCTAAAGCAGCAAAAGACTCGCGCAATTGCTGTGCCATTTGGTTAAAAGATTGAGCGAGAATTCCCAGTTCGTCTATACCATTTACCTCTACTTTTTGGTCTAATTGACCGCTAGCGATCGCTCTACTCGCTTTACTCAAACGAAAAATAGGATGGGTAATCCAGCGGGAGGCGAGGATTCCTAACAACGTCGCCAGCATTAACGCTAAAACGCAGAGTAGGATAGTGCTGCGGGTATTGGCATTGATTTGCTCCATAAAGTCGGCTTCTGGAACAACTACAACAATCAGCCAATCAAGACCTCGACCATCTTGGAAGGGGGATACTTGCACGAACTCCCGCTGACCATTTAGGATGAAGTCTAGTTGCTGGTTGCTGCTAATTTCGGTGAAGTTACCAAAGCGTTCTATTAAATGCTGCGCTGTAGCTTTTATCAAAGGGACGGTGCTTTCAAGCGCTTTTAATCTTTGCGTTTTTTTGCCATCTGTGCTGTTAAGAAATGGCTGCTCGGCGGTGGAAGAAGCCACTAGCAAGCCCGAGCGTTCTATGATGAAAGTCTTTCCCGATTTACCAATTTTTAAGCTTTGGAGGAACTCGCCGATTTGTGAGAGGAACAAATCGGTACTTACCACTCCTATAAAAGTCCCCTTTTTGTCGTAAGCAGGTTGGCTAGCGGAGATTCCTAGGCTAGGTTGAATATAATATTGATAAATTTTATTCCATTGGGGTTTGCGTGCAACTTTTGCCGCTTTATACCAGGGTCGAATGCGGGGATCGTACTCTGGGTGGGTTTCCTTAAACTGAGTCGGGTTGCCCTCTTTATTTACGCTGACTATCGTATTAAGAAAATTAGTAGATTTATCGGTTATTTCAATAACAACACTGCCATCATCCTTATATCCAGCACCCGCATATTCTTTTCTTTCCCCTCCAAAACTAATGTAACTAACGGTGGGAAATTGCTTGAGCTGCCAGAAGAAGTAGCTTCTCATCGCACCCATATTGTTTGGATTCCACAACCCAAAGCGGCGAATGGCATCGACGCTGATGGCATTGACCAAATGGGGCGTTTCCAAGTAAGTGTTTAGTTGTTGATTGATGCGGGCTAGTACCTCCGTTCGTAATTGGCTAGTAACGTTGTTGACGGCAGTTTTGCCGTTGCGTAGCGAGAGCCAACCTGTCAGTCCCACAGCGGCAAAGATTTGCAGGACGAATGGTACGACTAAGACGAGGCGCAGCGGGATTTTTTGAGGCCTTTTTGCAACTTCGTCCTCACTTGCTATTAGTGTCATGGCGGAGTCATTTTAGTATTTGGATTGTATCAATAACAACAGTCCCTCACCCTTAATCATTTAAAGCGATCTCTATGGAAATTCTTGATTCCCTCTATATTGAGTACACCTCCATTTACTTGTAGGTCTTGACCTCAATATGAAGTGATCTAAGCATACAATTATATTCAGGACTTACGCACTATACGGCCTGAAACCCAGAGCCATCCTGACCCCCAGACCAACGCTTAAAAAGGCGGGAACTGCTCCCGGGAGAAACCGCTTCAAAAAGGCGGAACAGATCCCGGGAGCCACTTAAAAGCCCCCTGGTCAAGGCGTTTGGGGGATATATGCGTAAGTCCTAATACTGTAGAGTGCATAGTGCCTAAATCAACCCTAAACTCAACAGTGCCATTAGTTCAGGTTGAATCAGATGCGAAGCTGAAAAAGATTTGGCTGCACGGGCGATCGCCAGAAACGCAGCGGGCTGAGCGAGATAGCGTTGAAATCCGCTGTTTGGCAGTTTCATGTTTTCCTCCCGCCCTACGTCTAATCTCCAATACCCCATCTAAAAACGGCAGCCGTACCCCCGGAGGCGAGATATGCAGTTCAACAGCCTTAAACTCTGTCCAACTTAATCAGCCAATTAAGATAGGTTCATCAAGCCTTTCTAAAATTGTTTGTACATTTGTTGTCATCGCAACCCCTGCTTACTCAATCTAATCTTAATTAGATTTGCGTTGGGTGTTCATCTGCCCGCATCTGCGATCGCAATTATTGCTGTCCCAAAGTTCCCTTGTACTCGTCGGGTACAAATTCCGTAACCACTTGGCCGCCACCACCGTCGCCTTTGACAATCACAGTTTGATTTTTCAACTCTCCCGCCGCCCTCGGCCCTGTCAAATTAAACACCGGATTTAGTTGCTTGTAAACAACATTTCCTTCGGCGTCGAAAGTCTGGTTAGTTAAATACCACGTTACGCGATCGGTATTTAATTGAGCTTGACGTTTTTCCCCGATGCCTACTACATTTCCCGTCAAATAAAAAACTTTTTTTTCTAAATCGCCCCGCCCCGTATCCCCAGTCATTGTCACCTTTTCCACACGGTGAAAAACCTTCACAGGCCCGGGCGATATCACAGATTGCGCCGGAAAATTCCAACTCATCAAACTGCTTTCTATTTGTAGCGGCGGGTCTGATGGCATCAACTGAGCGTTTTTTGTCAGCGTCGCAATCTTGGTTTTTAGGTCTACATCTACTCGATCGGCAAAACCGCTGTCTGTTACTATTTTATCTTTGTATCTGTCAATTTGAGTCGGTTTGTCACTGTTTACCTTTTGCTGCTCCACAAACCACACTAAGTGCTCGGTTCGCAATTGCAAAGCCGGATCTTTAACATTCGCCACCACAGAGCCGAATAACTCCATCCTCTTAGCCCTACTGAAAACCCGCGCTTCCTTCGCTGAAGCCGTCACCTGTTTGTTCTCTCCGGTCAAATTGTTGCGGACAACTAAAACATCTTCCTTCGGCCGCCACTCCAACTCATTTCCCCGCAAAACCACTCCATTTTTCAGGTCTTTAGCAACTATGTTACCTTTGAGAAAAACCTGATTTCCTTCCTGAAATACCTGCCCCGTTTCTCCCTGAATGTCGTAAATTTCTTTGCCGTCCTGAAACAATTTGCCCACGGGTTTCTGAACGTTAACTATCTTTTTGTCTTTGCTGTAAACGGCATTTTGCGAGTTTACTTTCCAGAACGTCTCGCCCTTTTCGTTTGCTTGTTCTAGAGTTACTTTGTTTAAAGTTAAAGTGCTGTTTGACTGTTGAGCAGTTTTGATATCCTCCGCTAATTTGTTCTTGGGAGCCTCTTGCGGAATCGCACAAGCACCAATCCCCAAAATCAGTGCTGATAAAAATAGCAGCATCAATTTTGGGGATTTGAAATTGGGAATTTGGGATTTGAGATTAATCATTGGGAATGGGAAATTGGTAATCGGTAATTGGGAATTGAGAATTGGGAATTGGTAATTGATAATTGGGTATTAAAAAACACTTAATCAAAAATTAAAAATGTGTCATGCTTTGTCTAAATTTTTAACTTCTAATTCTCAATGATTCAACCCATTAATCATCACCTATTAACCGTTAGCAATTACCCATTACCAATTCCCTATCTGTCGTCGTGTTCCTCCATCAAGCTCAGACCCGACAAAGGGCGGTAAGCATAATTAGGGCGCGATGTTTTTTGGATGTCGTCCTTAATCATTTCCAAATCGATATAGCGATCGGCTACATTAATCAAACTGTCGCTCGTCATCGATCGCAAACTCACCACCTCCACCCGCACACCGCGATAGCTCACAGCGTCTACAGCATAAGCCAAATCGCCGTCACCGCTCACCAGTACCGCCGTATCGTAAGACCCCACTAAAGCCATCATATCCACAGCGATTTCTACATCTAAATTCGCCTTCTTAGAGCCGTCAGGCAACTGTACCAAATCCTTAGAAATCACCCGGTAGCCGTTGCGACGCATCCACAGCAAAAACCCCTGCTGTTTCTCGTTAGTGCGATCGACACCCGTGTAGAAAAAAGAGCGCAGCAGCCGCGAACCCGCAGTTAAACGGCACAGCAGCTTAGTGTAATCAATCTCAATTCCTAACTGCAAAGCCGCGTAAAAAAGGTTAGAGCCATCAATGAAAATTGCTACTCGGCCCCGATTTTCTAGAACCTGTTCCGGCGTAAAAAGGTCGTTGCTTTCTATTCTATTCAACATGATTGTTATGCCTCAATTTTTATGAAAGATTGGTAAGGAAATAACTGCTAATTCGTAGTCTGTCATAACACCCATAGCGCTGGCTGCCAACTCTTAAGTTACTGTTTCCAGCAGTTCGAGTCGCTTAAACACTGGTTGGGGTTCCCCCAGAGTTTGGTTTGCCGGCAAAGCGCCCCAGGCAGCATGAGCTGCAAAATTCGCTAAACTGTTAACTGTAACCCGATCGTTAAAGTCAATTGAAAAACCTAGCTGCTGATAGATAGCGTTGCTGATATTTGGAATAATCGGCGATAAAAGGTAAGATGCTAGTCTAACAGATTCCAGAACAGAATATAGCACTTGTGCGACACTTTCGATCTGTCCCTGCTTGTACAAACTCCAAGGTGCTTGCACGTCAATAAACTTGTTACCGGCTCGCACTAATGCAAGCACGGCTTCCGAAGCCTTGCTAAAAGCCAACTCTTCGTAAAAACCCGCTACTTGAGCGCCCAAATCCAGGCTCATAGCCTTGAGAAGGTTGTCGCCGTCAATGTTTTCTCCCAACACATTCGGTACGCAACCACCGCAATATTTTCGAGCCATATTTAGGGTACGGTTAAGCAAATTTCCCAAATCATTTGCTAGCTCAGCATTCAATATATTGATAAACCGAGTTTCGTTAAAATCGCCGTCCTCTCCGAACTCAATTTCTTTGAGAAAATAGTAACGCACTGCATCAGCGCCGTATTTGTTGACCAATTCGACAGGGTTTAAAGTATTACCCTCCGTTTTCCCCATTTTTTTGCCGTCTTTGGTCAAAAACCCGTGTGCGAAGACGCGGCCCGGCACCGGCAGATTCGCTGACATCAGCATTGCCGGCCAGTAAACTGCGTGGAAGCGAAGAATATCTTTGCCGATCAAGTGCAAGTCAACCGGCCACCATTTAGATAAAGCATTCTCCAACATCGGGTCGCTGTCCGGATCTAGCAAGGCGGTGACGTATCCCAGCAAAGCGTCAAACCAGACGTAGATGCTGTGACTGGGGTCAACTGGCATTGGCAGACCCCATTCGAGATTCACTCTAGAAATCGAAAAGTCTTGCAGTCCAGAGTTGACGAAACTGAGCACTTCGTTGCGTCGGCTTTCGGGCGCGATGAAGTCGGGACGTTCTGCGTACAAGGCCAGCAGTTGGTCTTGATAGCGCGACAGACGGAAAAAGTAATTTTCCTCGTCGCGCCACTCAACTTCCTTGCTGGTGTGGACGGAGCACCGATTTCCGGGCAACAATTCCCGTTCATCCTTGAATTCTTCACAGGAGACGCAGTACCAGCCTTGTTGCTGGTTCAAGTAGATGTCGCCGGAGTTCCAGACGCGCTGGAAAAATTCTTTGACAATGTACTCGTGGCGCCGCGAAGTTGTGCGGATGAAGCGATCGTACTGGATGTCGAGTTGCTTCCACAGCGCCTCAAACGCCGGAACCACTGAATCGCAGTGAGCTTGGGGCGATCGTCCCAAACTCTCGGCTGTCCGCTGAATTTTCTGCCCGTGTTCGTCCGTCCCCGTAACCAGCAAAACAGATTTGCCCCGCAGCCGCTCAAATCGGGCTACGGCATCCGCAGCCATAGTCGTGTAAGCACTGCCAACGTGAGGTAAATCGTTTACATAATACAGAGGCGTTGTTATCGCAAAGGTATTTTTAGTTTTATCAGTCGATTTCATTGAATGCTAAAAGAAAATTCCCTAAATTCCGTTTCGATCTTAACTCAGCGGTTAAATTTTTTATGGAGTGGCAATCAAGCCAAATTCACTGCAAGTTATTTGCAATTGTTTAACCCGGGCTATTCCCAAAAGAAATATTGCTTTCATATCAACACTAATCTTTTTTAGTTCTTTTTGACGATCTCTCTAAAATGTCTTAATATTTTGACATTCTGCTGCCTTGGGAAGCGACGATCGCGGGCTTCGGGCCGCCTCAATTTATTTGTCGCAGCAGCTATCCCTAGAGCGGGCGATCGCCCTACCCGGTTTGCAACTAAACTCATCGGTTGGGCTGCTAAACCTGCCATTTGATTAACACTCCGCGACCACTTTCTGTAAATGCGCGATCGCTCGCCATCGCAATCTTTTTCTTCCAAGCGCTGGAAAGTCGCTCCCCCGTAACTCCTGCCACTTTCCGAGCCGCTCATGGACGCAGAAACCGGGTTGTTTAGGAAACTCTCTGGTCAAGCGCGAAGCTTTAGTTTCTTACCCCAAAACATAGTATAAAACCCACATTTCGCATCCTCAACTCTCACTATCGGTTTTTACTTATTTTGATCCAGTAATAAAACTATAAATTCTACTGTTATACCGTATATTAACGGATAAATAACTATTTAAAAGCATAATTTATTACTTCAAAGATAGAGTTTTCTGCGTAATTATACTGTGTAACACCGCTGGGTGCGGAATGTGGGATAAAAGCCTAGGTTTTTTGTCACAAAACCCGGTTGATAAAGGTTGCGAGTACGTCCACAGACAATAAAACCCCAAGCCAGTTAAGCTTGGGGATCTCACATTAGGGTGCATCTAACAAGGGATGATCCGATCGCCCTCGATCGCCATCAGGAAAACTCACTCGATTTCCGCCAATAGCTTCTGACAAATAATCGGCTGCAGCTTCCACAACCGCGATCGCATTTTCATAAACCATCCGCGTCGGCCCCAAAACCCCAACACTACCCACCGGCACTGATCCCCGGCGGTAAGTCGAAGAAATGAGAGTACAGCCACGAATTGGTTCTAAAGAATTTTCCGAACCAATACGCACCGTTACCCGCTTCCCGGGGATGTCCAATTCAGGCGATTCAAAAATCAAAGGCCAAAGCAGTTCTTGCTCTTGTTCGAGCAGTTGCACCAGGGTTTGAACTTGCTGCAACTGCGAAAACTCAGGCAAGCGCAGCGCTTCTGCTAAACCGCCGATCAGAATCCGCGTGTAGGTTGGATTGCTTTGGCGGCTGCTCAAAGCAGTCAGCATGGTTCCCATCCACTCAGCGTACAGTTCAAAGTCCCGGTCTAACTCGCTCCAGTCTACAGCCGAGAGTTCCGAGAGCGATCGTCCCCGCAACTTGCTGTTCAAAAAATTCGACAAAATCTGCAATTGGCGATCGACGATTTCCACATCAGGCGTGTTACCTTCTGCGTCCCTCGGCAACTGCACCAAAACCGACTGAGTTTCGTAGGCATCCGTCACCACGATCAGCATCACCTTTCCGGGCTCTAGCTGCACCAGTTGCAAGTGGCGCAAGCAAGCCATATTGGTTTGCGGTATGGTGATCATTGCTATGTAACCGCTGATAGTTGCCAGAATTTGAGCTGCGCCGCGGAGTGCCGCGTCCATGCGGCCGTCCGACCAATTGAGCTGGTCTAGTACCTGTTCTACCTTGCGGGCCAGCGTATCAGACGGCTGGATCAACTGGTCTACATAAATTCGGTAGCCCGAGTCAGAGGGGACTCGTCCTGCCGAAGTGTGGGGCTGATAAAGCAGTCCAGCTTTTTCAAGAGTCCCCATCGCATTGCGAATTGTAGCTGGGCTGACGCTGAGGTTGAATTCGTCAGCCAAAGCTTTTGAGCCAACGGGTTCCGCTGTAGCTATGTAGTGGCGAACCGTTGCCCAAAGGATGTGTTGTTGCCGATCGGTGAGGTTAACGCGCACAGATATTTAAGCAGAATTAGAATTTAGAGTTGAAAGCCACTATTTAATCGAAACGTCTGTCCGAAGAGGGCGAGCGGGCAGACTTATCTATTTAAGATAACAGATTTAGGCGAAGCCAGAAGGAACAGGGAAGAAGCAAGAGGTAAGAAGGAACAGGGAATAGGGAAGAATGTTTTAACTTTTAACTTGTATAGCAACCGCCCGGACGGTTAGGACGTTCTTAATTGCACTTTACCCATGCGGTCAATTTCTTCCTTCTCTCCTAGATAACAACTAAAGCCTTCTCCGTTCTTCCTTCTTCTTTCTGCTATAACTTTCTATTTGGTAGCTTCGTTTCCCCGAGCCGGATCTCGGCCCAATGCCCGATTCCTCGGCTTTGTTTTGCCCAATTCCCTTTAAGTGTCTTCTTTCAGAATATTTTGCAGATAACTAGCCACTGCGTCCGGCTGTTCCACCATTGCCAAATGGCCACAATCGGGAAGCTGAAGGACATTCTCGCCGCAACCTTGGAACATCCAGTGAAAGCTAGCCAAATGCAGCACGTATTTTGGTTCCATAATTTTGTCTTTAGTACCGGCAATAAAATAAACAGGCTGCTTGAGTTGGGAGACAATTTGCGGCAACAGGTGAATCTCCGGTTCTGTGGTCGAGTCCAACAAAGCCCCCAAAGCTGCCTCTGGATGAGCTCCCACGAAATCTATTAAGCGCTGCCGTCCCCAGGATCTGCCGATCGGGCGGGCTACAGAATCGCGGGCAAACAGGTAATCTGCTAAGGGCAAGCGAGGCAGCCAGCCGGGACGCATTGTCACTAGCTGCTTGCCGACCGCTCGAAACCGCTCGAATTCTTCCTTAAGATAGATGCCGCCCCCTGCATTGATGCAGACCACGCCTTTAACGCGATCGGACAATTTGCTGGCTGCCCATAGAGCGATCGTACCGCCCAGAGAGTGTCCCACCAGCCAAGCAGAAGATATATCGAGTTTTTCGAGTAAAAGTTCCAAATCGCGAGCGTAAGCTGCGGGAGTGTAGCAGGAATTTAGCGGTTCGGAACATGGGCGATCGTCGCCGGAGTCCGATTGAGAATCGCCAAACCCCCGCAAATCATAGGTAAGGCACTGATAGTTTGATGCCAAGCGATCGGTCAAAGGTTGCCAGTAGTGGCGGCTTAACAGCCAGCCGTGGACAAATACCAGAACCGGGGAAGTTGCAGTCGGAGCCGTCAACTCGTAAGTGTGCCGAACCCCTAGGATGTCGATTGTTGCCATACTTTTATCCTACCCGCTCCATAAGACCTATGTAAACCTATGTATAGCCTTTCTCAGAAAGAGAGAGTACGCCGAAACCCTGTGTTCTCAAGCTTTCTCAGTGGAATTGTTTATCTCATCTACCCAAGAAGCGCTATAAGTAAGTCAAAAAGACTCAACTTTATCGATTTACCGCTTACTTCCTGCTGCAACGCGCGGTCTTAAGTTGACGCTACAAGATTTTTGTCCAATTCACTGGCAATCTTGGCCTAGCTTGCCCTTTTATCCGATCACCTTGGAATAAATATTCCTTCCAACCAGCGTTCTATGTTTTTTGCAGTATTCAAATTTCTGTCTGCTGTACGATCGCAAGGGGGACATACATCAGCGCGATTTTTTAAGGGCATTTTGCGGTCATAATTTTCCCCACTTTAGCCACTTATAAAGTCGTAAACCATCGGATATCAGTGTCAATTTAGACAAACAAATATTTTTGTTTGCTAGTTACAAATTAACTTCGTAGATCCCATATTAAACTATTAAAATATCACAAAAAGTGTGATAATTAAAAAATGTTTTAATCTGTTATTACTACTTGTATATTGTTAGTTTGCTATGATTTTTGGCTAATAATACGTAATTTTATGGAGCGCATTTTTGCGGAGATATGCGACTTTGGCGTGTAGTTTGGCGAGCTTATTTACTGCATTTATACGGTTACAACATCGGGCTTTACGACTCACCACGCGCTGTTTGCGCTTCAAGTTAAAGTACGCCATCAAACTTAAAAAGCTTGACAACATCGTTTTGGCGTGTCTCATGTTTATCAGAACCGCTATCTACACTCGTTTGTACGAACAATTTTGCCGAGCTTTTTATCCTATCTCACTGGACAACTTCTGCAAACAAATGTCTACTTATAGAAATCTAGTTATTTAGGGAGCATCGGCAGCTTGCCCTAAAATCGCTCGCCTAGCAATCTTTGTCGCACCCCCTCAGCGATTTTCTGACCCAGATACTCGGGAATTAAACTTTCATTGGGCCCCAACAAGTAGAGAATTAGGCGAGTTCGCCCCCGCCAAACCAGCAAATTAGCATTTACCACCAACAAATCCTCTTGCCAGATGGCATACATAACTTTGTAAAAAAGTCCAGGTTGATTATCTGCTTCAATCAACAAAGCTGGCAAGTGGAAAACCGGATCGACGTAGAATTCAGTTGCCACATCTTCCAAACCCGCGTCTAAATTAAATTCCACCGCCAACATCTCTTCAACCTCAAAATGTCCCGCCAAGGCCTCTCGAACCGCTCTACAGACGTTTTCTGCTGTTTTATCTGCCAGTACCTTGCCACCGCGAGATACGACCAATTTGATAAATACCAGCATGGGCGGGTAAATTTGACCGTACAGACTCAGACTGTGAATCGTCAGTCCGTAGGCGGCGAGCACTCCAAAAATATCGCTCAATAGAAAAGACTGGTTCCGGTAAGCAAAATGCAGGGCACTTTTGTTACCTTCGGCTCGGATTTCGATGACTGCTTGCCGAGTTTTGTAAAGCTGGTAAGCTAATTTGAGGTTTTGCAACTGGATTTCGCTGCTGACAAATTGCTCATAAAACTGCGGAAACGCTCGGTTAAAGCGTTTGAGAAGTTCTAGTGTAGATGGTTTTAAACCCGAAGCCATAATTGAGGAGAAGGTGCGGGAGATATACTAGGTATTGACTCTCCCATGCCTTATGGCAATGGGATTTTCGATTTGACGATTCGACTTAAATTGTCCCCGTCTTCTCACTAAAAGCAAAAGTCAAATCGGTCGGGGAACCGATCACAAGAATGTCACCGTTGCGTCATTCCAGTGGTATTTCCCACCAAGGGTATAAGTTCCGGCGCGATCGGCGGCACTCAAAAGAAGCAATTCCCAAAATGCCTCTGTCCTGGTTCGGCAACAAATTTTACCTTAAAAGCGGGTTGTCCGGACACTGGCTAGCAGAACAGTTCTACGAAACTTGACGAGAATCAAGAATCAAAAAAGGGCCGACCCAATGTTGGACGACAAATCCCTGTTTTCGGCGTAAGATGAGTGTACCGTAAACTGTTCCTCAAGAGGCTACCGGCAATTCATCCCACGCCGATCGGAGTGGGTTTATCTGTCGGGTTCTCTTTCTCGTCGTCCAACTTCTACTACCTTAACCGCGCCTGCATGGGTTTTTGGAAAAACTTATTTAGTAGTTCTGAGTCTGCCTCTGTACCCCAAACACCGGAAATTGAGGAAGATGTGGCTGTTGGGTTAGGCGATCCGCTTTCCCCAACGTTTCGCAAACCCGCCAGCGGCAACGCTCGCATCTTTTTCAGTTGCGATCGGGACATTGACCTCTACGAACTCGAAGAACTTTGTAATGCAGTGGGTTGGTCCCGCCGTCCCCTGCGTAAAGTCAAAAAAGCTATTCAGCACAGCTTCCTAGTCGTCTCTATGTGGGAGATGCGGGGCAGCCAGCGACGGCTGGTGGGTTTCGCCAGAGCGACTTCAGACCATGCTTTTAATGCCACGCTTTGGGATGTGGTAGTTCATCCCGACTACCAGGGCAAAGGCATGGGCAAGGCGCTGATGAAATACATCATTAAAAAACTCCGCAGTGAAGATATCAGCAACATTACCTTATTTGCTGACCCTCAGGTGGTGGATTTTTACCGCAATTTGGGCTTTATGTCCGATCCAGAGGGGATTAAAGGTATGTTTTGGTATCCTGATTAGCCCAGAGGTGCAGGTGGGCGTTGATTTGTTGAGGATATACAATACAATATTGACGCTGCCAACACCGAATGCACCTGTGCGCTGTGGTCAGTTAGGCTTTGATGTATCTCGGCACCAGCGCCGTTATGAAGTTGTGCAAGTATTGTCAGTCAATTTGAGATTTGAGACTGCGGCGTGAGACTTCGGCGAGCGCTCAGACCATCGGCGCTCAGTCGAGGGGTCAAGTCCCCGTCAGTCGAGTTGCCCTCAGTCGAAGGAACTATTTGAGATTTGAGATTTATTCCACAGATGAATCTGGGAGCTTGAACTAGGGTCTAAAATTGTGAGCAGCTCACCATAGCAGTCAGGGGCTGGTATCGGTTTTTGGGTGGGGTCAAACCGCACAACCTTAAAAAAACTTCGGCTTAGGTGCATCAAGAGCTAAATATTTAAAAAAGCTTGACAGGCAAGCGGTTTTGTGCGTTAATTGTTAGAGGTTAGCTAACTATAACACCGGGATGTAGCGCAGTTTGGTAGCGCGCCTGCTTTGGGAGCAGGATGTCGCAGGTTCAAATCCTGTCATCCCGATCGCACAATGTTAAATAATAGATTGAAGCAGAACTGTCTCAGATGTTTACATTTCGTCAAAATGAAAACAAATTGAGGCAGTTTTTGCCGATCGTGTTAAAGCGCCAGTCTTTGCGTTAATGTGTTTCAGGATCGCTCCTGATGGAAAAAACATGAAATCATTAGTTCGTTTGGGCGCAATATTGGGAATTGTCGGCAGCACTCTGCTGGGCCCTTCCCCAATTGGCAAGATGTCTGCACTGGCACTGCCGGAGCCGCAAATTTTGGAAAAATTGCGCTCGGTGCCGGTATTTACGATTACAGACGCTCAGGGTGCGCCCCTGATCGCTACTGTTCCCAAGCAGGGTCAGGGTCAAACTGGTAATGCTTCAGTGGCGGGAATTTTCATCAGCCAGAAAGATGCTCAAGCTTTTGTGGATCAATTGAAAACCAAAAATCCTCAGTTGGCGGCGTCGGTGCGCGTGATGCCGGTGTCGCTGGGGGAAATTTATCAGATCACTCAAGCAAATAAAGGCAAGCCGGAGGAGGTGCAATTTGCTTTCGTTCCGGCTCCGCAGCAGGTGCAGTCGGCTAAAACTGTACTTCAGCAGACTGGTCAACAAGTTAACGAGTTCAACGGTGTACCTCTGTTTTTGGCTAGAGGCGGCGCGGAAAATGGTTATTTGACGATTCAGCGGGGTCAACAAGAGGTGATTCCCTTGTTTTTTAACAAGGAGGATTTGCAGGGAATGGTCGATCGTTTTAAGCAGCAGCAGCCGAACGTGACTGCCACAATTAAGATTGAGGTGGTGAACTTGGAGAGCGTTTTGGAAGCTTTGCGTACTGAGAACGACCCGTTTTTGACCCAAATGATGTTGATTCCCTCGCGGGAGTCGCTGGAATTTGTGCGATCGCTCCAACCTGCCGGTGCGGGCCAAAATCCACAGGTTGCTCCGGCTCCAGCTCGGCCGGCTCCAGCTCCGGCTCCAGCTCCGGCTCCAGCTCCGGCTCCAGCTCGACAGAATCGCTAATAGTTAGCCAGCAGTCATCAGTCATTAGTCATCAGTTATCAGTCATTAATTAGTAGGTTGGGTTTCTCGACTCAACCTACTATTTACGAATTCGCAATTAACAATTAAAAATTAGCAATTAGCAATTATTACAAAGTCTTATGTTTGTTTCGGGTTTAGAGCTTTGGGAATGGGCGAATCAAGCTAAAACCGAGGCGAGATCCTCTGACATTCCCCTAGCAGAAATCGACTGGCTGCTGCAAGAGCTGGCTGGTTTGGATAGGTTGGCTCTGCGTTTGGAGTCGTTTAAAGATTTGCCAAAAATAGAATTAAAGTTGTCTTTATCGGAACTTGCTCAATTGTGGCAGCGGCGCTTACAGGAACGGGTGCCGGTGCAGTATTTAACGGGAGTTGCACATTGGCGGCATTTTTCGCTCAAAGTAACGCCGGCGGTGCTAATTCCGCGTCCTGAAACGGAATTGCTGATCGATTTGGCTGTAGAAGCTGTTAAAAGCCGTTTAGAAGCAGAAAATATCCATCAAAAATCTACCCCCCCCAACCTCCCCTTACTAAGGGGGAGAGAAGATTTAAACTTATCCGAGCTTCGGGGGGGAGAATTTGCCAAATCGCATTGGGTGGATTTGGGGACGGGCAGCGGGGCGATCGCGATCGGCTTGGCTTCGGCGTTGACAAATGCTACGGTTTATGCAGTAGATTGCAGTTCGGAAGCTTTGGCAGTTGCTCGACTGAATGCTGAGAATTTGGGTTTTGGATCACGAATTAATTTTTATCACGGTTTGTGGTGGGAACCCTTAACATTTCTTAAAGGTCGCGTTAGCGGCATGGTGTCTAACCCGCCTTACATTCCCAGCAGCACGGTACTGACTCTGCAACCGGAGGTTTTGAAGCACGAACCTCATCTGGCGTTAGACGGCGGTTTGGACGGGTTAGATTGCATCCGGCATTTGGTAGAAACTGCTCCCGATTATTTAGAATCCGGGGGAGTTTGGTTGGTGGAGATGATGGCGGGACAAGCTGAGGCGGTAGCTGATATGCTGCAAAGTCACGGGAGTTACGGTGAAGTTCAGATATTTTCTGATTTAGCAGGAATCGATCGGTTTGCCTTAGCCTACCGTCTTTAGGTTTCAAGAATATGCCGCAATTCTAAAATTTTAAATCTAAAATCTCATGACACAAGTTTCGATCGATGCCCTAGTTCAAGGGGCAATTTCTGGCAATCATATCGTCAGTTTTCCTACAGATACTGTACCCGCTTTGGCTGCGCGTCCCCATCGCTCGGAGTTGATTTTTGCAGCTAAACGTCGCAGTCAAGACAAACCGCTGATTTTGATGGCAGCATCCGCCCAGGCTTTGTGGCCCTACGTGCAGGGAAGTCCAGCAGAGTTAAACTTGTGGCAGCAAGTAGCCGAATCCTATTGGCCGGGGGCGTTAACTTTGGTGCTGCCGGCTTCGCCAAAAGTCCCGGCGGCGATGAATCCCATCGACCCAACTACAATCGGAGTACGAGTGCCTAACCTTCCCCTGGCCCTAAAGATTCTAGAGCAGACAGGCCCTTTGGCTACTACCAGTGCCAATTTATCCGGTCAGCCGCCTCTGGAGTCTGTGACAGAAATTGAGGCTCAGTTTCCCGAAGTCTTGACATTAGTTCCTTCTGAATTAACAGCGACAACAGCTTCGAGTTTGCCTTCCACTGTGGCTAAATGGAGTGGCAGCGATTGGGAAATCTTGCGACAAGGCACGATCGAGTTAGAATGCTAAAAGCTAAACTCCAAGGCAAAGCAATATGGCGCCGATCGGCTGGAGCGACTTTATATATTTAGGTATGGGACTGGGGCTGGGTTTGGGAAGCAGTTTCATTTGGCGCCTGCGGCAAAAAAGCTCGCAACAGCCCGAACCTGCGCCCAAAGTGGCACCTCCTCCTCAAGAAATTCACTTAGAGAAGTTTGATGCCCTTTCCGAGCAACTTAAGCAAACTCAATTGGCTTATCAGATGGCATCGGAGATGAGCCAATTTAAGGCGGGTTTTTTGGCTCGAACTTCTCACGAGTTGCGATCGCCCCTGAGCACTATGATTGGTACGCTGCAATTAATTCTCTCGGATTTGTGCGACGATCCTGCTGAGGAACGAGAGTTTGTCGAGCAAGCTCACGTCGCGGCACTCAAGCTGGTGAAATTAATAGATGAAATTATCTCTGTTGCCAAAACTGAACACGGCACTGAAAGGATGGATATTGAGCCGATTCAGTTAGCTAAGGTTCTTGACGAGGTTGATGATTTAACTTACTTGCAAGCTGCTAATCGCGGCATTCGTTTGGAGATATTGCCGCCAGATCCGGGGATTTATGTATTGGCAGATTTGCCGAGGTTTAGGCAAGTTTTAGTCAATTTGGTAGATACTGCTGTTGCTCAGATGGAGGAGGGGAGTATTTCTGTGTCTGCCCATGCTTCGCCGGAATCTGGATACGTTCACATTTGGGTGGACGATCAGCGTTCAGTGAGTGCTTGGAGCGAGTCTTGGGATTTGCTGAAGCACGATTTGGAGTGTGATGCTACTAAAAGCAGCGATAATTCTCAGGTTTCTTCTGGAATGAGGTTATTGATGAATCAGACTCTTTTAAGTTTGATGAGCGGAAAGTTGGAGGTTCTGGCTGTGCCTTCTGAGTCCGAAGAGTGCAATTTTAACCGGACTCAGTGTTCTATTCCTTTGGCAACTTTGTGATGGAGGAAGTTCGGCCACGAGCCATGTACGGGATGTAACGGAGGTGGGGAAGAGGTTCGAGGGAAGTTGACATCCACCCCGGCGTAAACGCACGGGGATTCCTAAGACTCACGACTTAGGTTTCTGCTTCCGTCCCCTAGGGGATTTCGCACCAGCCTTAACAGATTTACTCTGTTCAGGTCTTACGGTCGCTCCACAGACTGACACGGCAAGCCCTGCCGCCAAAATATTTTTTGCTGCGTTGATATCTCGGTCATGGTGAGTACCGCACTGAGGGCAATCCCATTCCCGAATATTCAACGGCATCTTTTCAACGATGTGTCCGCAATTGCCACACCGTTTTGAACTCGGAAACCATCGGTCAATCTTAATTAAAGTACGACCGTACCAATCGCACTTGTAGTCAAGTTGTCTGACTAATTCCCCCCAACTTGCATCACTTATAGCTAGAGCAAGTTTCCGGTTTTTGACCATATTATTCACAGCTAAGTCTTCTACGGCGATGGTTTGGTTTTCACGCACCAACCGCGTTGTTAACTTGTGAAGATTATCTTTCCTTGCATCACTGATTTCTTGATGCACTTTCGCTACTTTAAGCCGCGCTTTGTAACGGTTGTTTGACCCTTTTTGCTTGCGACTTAAAGATTTTTGCGCTCTTCTAAGCTTGCTATACTTTGCCTTGAATCCTTTGGGGTTGGCAATCTTTTCGCCAGTGCTTAGAGTGAGTAAGCTTGTAACTCCCAGGTCGATACCGACTTGATTATCTGTTTTGGGTAATGATTCAATTTCAACATCTACCAGCAGAGAAACTGACCACCTACCTGATGGTGCAAGCTTCACGCTTAAGATTGATGGTGTTGCACCATCAGGTAGTGTCCGGCTCCAGCGAATCGGTAACGCTTGTGTGCTTTTTGCTAGGTAAACTTGTCCATCTTTGAACTTGAATGCTGACTTGGTAAATTCTGCACTACCACCGTTGCGCTTCTTTTTGAAGTTAGGATATTTTGCCCGCCCATCAAAAAAGTTGGTATAAGCCGTTTGTAAATGTCTCAAACATTGTTGCAATGGTACACAGCTAACTTTGTTGAGAAAATCTAGTTCTTCGGTTTTCTTCCATTCGGTTAACATTGAAGAAGTCTCAGCATACCCTACCCGTTTCTGTTCTTTGTACCAAGCTTCAGTTCTTACTGCTAAAGCACGGTTATAGACCAGACGAGCACAACCCAAAGTACGTCGCAACAAACTTTCTTGTTCCGGCGTTGGGTAGAATCGATAGCTGAAGGCTTTTAGTGTCATGCTGACCTTAACTACGCTATTTCACATACTAGCACGTCTTGTGTGAAAGGGTCTACCTTAACAAAAATTCATGTAAAGCCGTCCTTTTAGGACGGGGTTTCAGACCCCTTTTTTTGATGAAAGAAGGAAATTATTTATAGGGAGTAAGGTGCGCCCTTACGCACCCTACATATTATAGATTTTGGTGCCAATCGGGTGATTATTTAACAATTAGCAGTTAGCAATTCGCCGTTGCTAATTTCTAATTCGATATTCTCTTCTAGAAGCTGATTTTCAAGTACCATTGTGGTGCTAGCGTTTTTCTGAAAACCGATGCGCTCGTAGAAGCTTTGTTTGTAAGTTGTCATCAGGTAAACTCGCTCTACTCGGCACATCCGAGGGTGACTCAAGACCGTTTGCACTAATTTACGGCCGAGTCCTGCACCTTGGTAATCCGGGTGAATGGCGACATCCCAGATGGTAGCTCGATAGATCCCATCTGAGGTTGCTCTGGCAAAGCCGATCGCGCGTGAGCCGTCCCAAACTGTAACAACTGGTTCGCTGTTGGCGATCGCAATTTCCCAATCTTCTATCTTGCGTTCCCTCGCCCAAAAGGCAGCGGCTTTAAATAGTTCTTGGATCTGTGCGATGTCTGCGCGATCGCGACCTATACAAAATTGAATGTGACTGGAATCCCTAGCCGTTGATGTCATGCTCAATCTTCCTTCAAGTTGTATCTAAACTGTGTTAATTTTACTGTCTTAGCGGGTATCGTTGATTTTGCTTGGGAACAATCAATGATTTAATTCCCGATTTACAAAACTATTTTTATTGATACATATTTTCTAACTTATTTCGGTGATTATTAATACTTTTTGGAGTAAACTTTGTAAAAAAGTCTGTGACTCAAAATTCCCAACTTATAATTCCTACTATTTGAGATTTTAGAGGCGAAGAACTGATTTGGTATGGGTTTAGAGTTCGCTTACAGAGAAACCAATTTTTTTGTAGTTACAGCCCACCTCACTGACAAAAACCCCGGTTTCTGAAAGTCTTAATACGTAAATGAAAGCTTAGTATATGGGGTAATGGCTCAGAAATCATCTATCGATCGAGAGAGGTGTTGACTCCACGGGAACACCCGAAGATTGTGCTTCGGTGATTATTAATACTTTTTGGGATAAATTTTGTAAAAAAGTCTTTGACTCAAAATTCCCAACTTATAATTCCTACCATTTGAGAGTTGAGATTTTAGAGGCGAAGGACTGATTTGGTATGGGTTTAGAGTTCGCTTACAGAGAAACCAATTTTTTTGTAGTTACAGCTCACCGCTCTGACCAAAAACTCGGTTTCTAAAAGTCTTGATGCGTAGGTAAGAGCTTAATATATGTCGTAATGACTCAAAAATCATCTATCGATCGAGAGAGGTGTTGACTCCACGGGAACACCCGAATATTGTGCTGTGGAGTCAATTCTCTAACGTCTAATCTCAAATCGAGTGAATCAGTTTTTCAGCCAGCGGGCGGCGTCTTTGGCGTGATAAGTCAAAATCAAATCAGTACCAGCACGCTTGAATCCTGTCAAAGTTTCCATCACTACTCTTTCTTCATCTATCCAACCGTTGAGGGCGGCGGCTTTCACCATCGCATATTCCCCAGAAACGTTGTAAGCAGCAACTGGCAGGTTAGTTGCTTCTTTCACGCGCCAGATGATGTCCATGTAAGCTAAAGCGGGTTTAACCATGAGCATATCTGCGCCTTCGGCAATGTCGAGAGCAATTTCTTTAAGAGCTTCGCGGCCGTTTCCCGGGTCCATTTGATAGGTGCGCCGATCGCCAAATTGTGGAGCAGAATCCGCCGCATCCCGGAACGGGCCATAATAAGCTGAGGCGTATTTTGCCGCGTAAGACATGATGGGAATATCTTCAAATCCAGCGGAGTCCAATCCTTGGCGAATTGCTCCGACAAAACCGTCCATCATGCCCGAAGGGGCGATAATATCTGCACCGGCATTAGCTTGAGCAACGGCGGTTTTCTTGAGCAATTCTAGTGTCGGATCGTTCAAGACGCGGCCACTTAGATCTCCGACTTCCAAATAGCCGCAGTGACCGTGACTGGTATATTCGCACAGACAAGTATCGACCATGACGATTAAATCTGGTACGGCTTTTTTAACTGCTTCCGTCGCTTGTTGGACGATGCCGCAGTCGTGCCAAGCACCTGTCGCGTCTGTATCTTTGTCTGCGGGAATGCCGAATAAAATAATCGCGGGAATGCCGAGGTCGTAGACTTCTTTTGCTTCTTCTACTATTTTGTCTACCGATAGCTGGTAGACTCCGGGCATCGATGTGACTTCTTTAGCAAAAGCTTCCCCCGGTACGGCAAATAGGGGGTAAATTAAATCGCTCGTTGTCAAGATATTTTCCCGTACCATCCGGCGGAGTTGGGGATGGTTGCGGAGGCGGCGGGGGCGGTGAGTTGGAAACATAATGTTTTTTTTACGGTAGATAAAGCCCTGCTTTCTAGGACTCGCGGCGTTTCTTTAAAAGTCTAGAGCTTATTGTTGGCCGATCGCCCTTTACATAAGTAAACTTCTGTAAAACCCGCGATGGTCATTGTTCGTAGTCAGGAATGCAAGTCATTTCGAGCCTTTCCCGTTCCCAGACACAGCCATAACGGTGCTTCTTGGATCGGTTGGTACGGATATCTCGCTGGCTTCATACCTATAACCAGGCTGCCCAGAAGCGAGGATAGACTGTAAATTATAAATGTATCGAATAGTAACGGTCTTATGTACAAGCAACTAATTTCAAAGATGAAACCCCTTTTGAAACCACTATTCGCGATCGGTCTGGTACTGACGCTAGCCCTCGGTAACGCTGACGGAGCTCTGGCGGCCCGCAGCGGAGGACGCATCGGCGGCGGATCTTTTAGTGCTCCGGCGCGCAGTTACTCGTCTCCTAGTCGCACTTACGCGCCTTCGGGAGGCGGTTACTACCCGGGCGGCGGCTTTGGCGGCGGCTTCGGTTTCCCGTTCTTGCTGCCGTTTTTTGGCTTTGGGGGCGGGTTTGGCGGCCTGTTCTCGATTTTGATTTTTATCTCGATCGCTAATTTCCTCGTCCAAAGCTTCCGCCGCGCCGGGGGCGGAACTGACGAACTGGGCAACAGCGCCCCCACTACTACCGTATCTGTAGCCCGCTTGCAAGTTGGTTTGCTAGCAGAGGCGCGCGGTTTGCAAGCCGAACTCGACTCCCTAGCGCGAAAAGCGGATACCGATACAGCGACAGGTCGCGCTCAAGTGCTGCAAGAATCTACTCTGGCGCTGCTGCGGCATCCTGAATACTGGGTTTACGCGGGCGCTGAATCTGTGCAAACTCGCTTAGAAGCAGCCGAAGCTAAGTTTAATCAACTTTCTTTGGCCGAACGCAGTAAATTTACTGAAGAAACGCTCTCGAATTATAACAATCAGCTCCGGCAAGCAGGGAGCAGCAATATCCTGCCAGGTTTGCAAGAAAATGGGGCGCTGGTTGCTTCTGATGTGAATTCAGCTCCCGGGGAATTTATTGTGGTGACGGTGATTGTCGGTACTCAAGGCAAATTGCAATTGCCAGCCGTGAAAAACTCTGAAGATTTGCGCCAAGCTTTGCGTCAGATTGGGGGAGTATCGAGTGAGCAGTTGCTGGCGGTTGAGGTGCTGTGGACTCCTCAAGCCAACGGGGACACTCTGACCGCTGACGATATGTTGGCTGGCTATCCTGATTTGCGATCGATTTAGTGAGCAAGACTGGGCGCGGAGCGTTGTCTGCCGCGCCCCATCCCGCAGCCAAGCTGGGCGGGTGAACCCAATTGGTTTTGAGACGCGAATTTTACACGAGTTTTCTAAGGTCGATCGAGTTAAAGAAGATTGTTTAACAAATGCTAGTATTGAGAGATTATCATTCAGCCTGATTCATCTGCTACGGGCCAAGCCTGCCTGAGATGGGTTTTGCGAAGAAGTTAGGCAGGATAAAAAAAACTGTATTGAGCGAGGACTGCTTCGGAAGAAGTTGCGACCGCGCGCCATCTAAATTATATATGAAAGAAGAAGCGATCGAGAGCTAAAACTTATGGCCGACAGCAGCAGAAAAAAAGCACTTTTTATTTTGAGCCAGTTAAATAATGACGATATCAACTGGATCGTCCAAAAAGGCAAAAAGGAAGTTCTCGATCCAGGCGGGATTTTGATCCATGAAGGGAGACAGATAGATGCGCTCTACATTGTTTTGAAGGGGAGTTTGAGCGTTTTAATCGAGGCTGAGGGGACTAGAGAACTCGCTAAAATAACCAGCGGAGAATTGGTGGGAGAAGTCTCTTTCATTGACGCTCGCCCTCCTTTGGCAACGGTGAAGGCGATCGAAGAAACTCACTTGCTGGCAATTCCTAGGCGGCAGTTAGTAATCAAACTTCAAAACGATATGGGCTTTGCTTCCCGGTTTTATTATGGAATTTCACTGTGTCTGGCAGACAGGATGCGCGGTACGATAAGACATATAGAATACGGTCGCAATATTGAATTAGATCAACCCGAATTTGAACGAGAGGATATCAATCCTAACGTCCTGGAAAATTTGGCGCTAGCTGAGGCTAAGTTTAATTGGCTGAGAGAAAATGTTAAAGCTTGAGGAATTTTAAGGCTTTTTTGACCTGGGTGTGAAAACTTGCCGATTGATACGGTAATTGAGAGATGTACGATGTAACTTCTCAACTCAAAAAAACGACGTGCAAAACACAACACGGGCGGGTTGTACCGGAAATATCGAGCAATAACTGCCGGAACTATAAAAACCCGCCCCTTGGGTTTGCAGTTGCAACCTCGCGCGCTGAAATGCAACTACCAACCACACAATCTAGATAATGCCCGGCCCTTTGCCGCGGGTGTCTGCATCCATTGTCAGTTTTCCTTCCTCGCCTTTTTTATCTTTGACTTCTGCGAGAATTCGAGCGCGTTCTGCTGCTTCAGCTTCCTCTTTTTCTCTCAAATCGCCCGGTTCGTTGATGTACATTTCCGGTTCGATCGCGTAATTGTTAACCAGACCTTCTTTGTCTACTGTATAACCGTCTGTGGTGTGAATGCTTTCGTCATCGGTTTGGTCATCAGTTTTTGCACTTTTCTGCTTCCCTTCGGTGGTTGTGTGCATGAAGTTAGCGCCTTCGCGTTCTTGCCGCGCTGCTGTCTCCGCAGGAGTAATGCCCCTGTCGTAGTGGGGGGCTTCCATATTACCTTCGATTTGTTCGTCGGCGGGTGTTGATTTGCTAACTTCTTCTTTGGGGGGTATTGGTTGGCGATTAGTCATGATTTATTCCTGAGTTATCTTTTCAAAAAGGTCTTTGGCTTATGTTTAAATATTAATCCAAAGCTAGCTCATTCACAAACTATCTTTGGTTATACTTGGCAAGAAGTTGCTGTCCTAGCAGATATTGAAGGAAGAAGGAAGAAGGAAGAAGGTTTTAGTTATCTAGGAGAGAAGGAAAAAGCAATCTTCCGCAAGGGTTTCAGCATTAAGAACGTCCTAACCGTCAGGGCGGTTGCTATATTAAAAATATATTTATTGAGTCTTCCTCAAGACTGATAAAATTTTCTCTTCCTTAAGGTTTTTAAACTCAGTGAGAATTTAACATCTATCTAAAGATAGATAATTGCAAATTGGAACTTGAGAATTGGTAATTGGGAGAAGGACTAATGACTAATCACTAATGAGAAATGGCTCCTCACTAATGACTAATCACTAATGACTTCTTTTATGCTTCTTTATAGAAGCGGATGATTTCGCGGACATGGTTGAGAAATTGTCCGTCATCGGTGAGTTGGGCGATCGCACTTTCTGCATCTCTTCTCAGTTTAGTGTGTTCTGCCTGATTTGTCGCTTGCAAAGATTGTAGAGATGCGGATAAAGTAGTTACTTCTCTTCTGATAGCTTCCCGTTCCCGATTTTGGACAGCCACCCACGAATTCGGATTGTCTGAACTTAATTGATTGCTCAACTCTCTAACTGTAGATTCTAACTTTCCAAAGCGGCTGCGGAGTTCGACAATATCTTCGCGGGGGTGCAAAAATTGGCTGCGGATAGTTGTCAGGCGTTGGGCTAAATACTGATAACCTCGGATAGCTGGACGCAGTACAGTTAACAGCAGTGCAGCAGCGGAACTGAGATAGCCAATAGCACTAATTCCGGCGGCGGCTAGGCCGTAAAGTGCGATCGCGCTAAACAGGTGAAGTGCGATCGCCGCAAAGAGCGATCGGCTAACTAATACAGTAACGTATTGGAGTTGTTCCCGATCGACAGCAATGTTTTTTTTAGTCGATTCTGCGGCTTGCGCTAAAACTTCTTTAGCTTCAAAATGGATATTCCAGGGAACTGTAACTATCAGCAACAGCCATTCAAAAATAGCAATGGCAATTACCCAATCAATAAAACTGCCGGCGGAAACGTGCAGCCATTGCAGAATGGCAAAAACTAGCAGCAAAAATATGCCTGTGACGGCACCAAAACCTGCGAAAGTGTAGTACATAGCGATGCCTTGGTGGAATGTTGTTTTGATTGTGGGTAGGTGCTTTAGGTCTGGAGTAATAAACTGTGACAGTTAAGTGAGCGTCCTATTAATCCCGGTTCATTAGTTATGAGTAACAATGCAAGCCAAGGGTTGCAAGCCACCTATTTTTTCCCACAAATACTTGCTTTACCTCAATCGTGGAAGGTAATTGAGATTTGCGGTAGGTTGTTTAGGTATGGATTCATAAGGTGTGACAGTTAAGAAATCGTCCTATTGAACCCTGTTTATTAGTGATGAGTAATACTCCGGGAGACAAGGGTTTCCAGACGCCTGGTTTGTTCCAAGAACCTACACGGGCTTGAAGGCATCCCTAATAGTTAAATGAAACGGTTTGCTGGTTTGGGAGTGCGTAAGTCCTCAATAATTACTTATTGGCGATTAAGTAGAGCCACACAAAAAAACTTGACAGTGTAACAAAATGTAAACGAATCACAACCTCTGGGATTGCTTCATTGAACTGGCAATGACATACTTATGTTTTTCGCAGTTCGTCTACTTCGCGATCGGGATGAAGTCACTTTTTCCCCGACTCATATCATTTGAGATTTATTTCAAATTTGAGATGGCAATAGCTTATTATGTATGACTTTGCAGCTTGTGTAGAGTTGCATTCATTTTTTGAACTGCTATCACTAACGGCGTTACACGCTGCTAGCAACCCAGCTATCTCAAAACGCTCCCTTCTATCCATTTTTATTTTCCATAGGTGCTAAATCACCTGTGGCTGAGATAAACTGATTTGCAAGTAGAGCGCGCGTTTTGCAAGTTGCCTCTGTGTAACCGAGACACTGCTACTGCAACCTGTCATCAGCCACAGCAAAATAGGTGCCAAAATTAACTCTACAGTCTCCGATTTCCATTAACTGCGCGTCTACAATCTCAAATCAAAAGTCAGCAGCAAGGACAAACCTATGGCGAACTCAACTCTTGGCTTAGAAAATCAACTTTACGATTATCTGTTATCTATTTCTCTGCGGGAACCCGATATTCTCGCTTCACTACGGGAAGAAACTGCTAAGCATCCTATGGGTATGATGCAGATAGCTCCCGAACAAGGTCAGTTTATGGAGCTCATGGTGCAGCTTATGGGAGCGACCAAAACCTTAGAAATTGGCGTTTTTACTGGTTATAGCTCGCTGTGCGTAGCTTTGGCGCTGCCTTCAGACGGTCAAATTATTGCCTGCGATGTCAGCGAGGAATATACTGCGATCGCGCGACGGTATTGGGAAGCTGCAGGCGTTGCTAATAAGATTTCTTTGCAGTTGGGCCCAGCAATAAATACTCTCGACAAACTAATAGCCGAGGGACAAGCTGGAACCTTTGATTTTGCCTTCATCGACGCCGATAAAGAAAATTATGAGGCTTATTTTGAGCGATCGCTCCAACTTGTACGCAATGGGGGTTTAATTGTAATTGACAATGTTCTGTGGTCAGGACGAGTTGCTGACCCTCAAGTACAAGACGAAAGTACCACCGCCATTCGTACTTTTAACAACAAATTGCGTAACGATCCCAGAGTTACTCTCAGTGTTGTCCCCATTGCTGACGGGCTGACTTTGGCATTGAAACGCCGCTGGGCTACTATGATGGAACCTGAACAGGATAATTAAAGAGTTATTTGCGGTTTGTGGTGGATTTCTAAAGACTTATAGAAAAGCTATGAAGAAACCGGATTTCTGAGTCAAGCTTCTGGGATAAAAGGGATATTTTATTTTCAGAAACCCCGTTTGTGCGTTCAGGACTGTTTTTATTTGCTGCAAACCGTGAAGGAATAACAATTTAAGAATATTCTATTTAAACAACGTAATTTTTTGATTTGAGGCGTAACTTCGGGTGTCTAATTTACAACTAAAATTACCAATTCACGAAACTTTTCAATGTACTGTTCAAGGCGAAGGCTACTGGACGGGCACTTTAGTTGATTTTATCAGATTGGCCGGTTGCCCTGTGCGGTGTCCTTGGTGTGACACGGGTTACGAAAATGGGGGCAAAGGTTTGCCGTCTGTGCCGCAGTCGATCGCACAATTGCTCGCTCAATTGCAATCTCCGAGGGTAGTCATTACTGGCGGCGAACCTTTCATTCACCGCGATTTGCCTGAGTTAGTTGAAGCTTTGTCAGAAGCTGACAAGCAGGTGAGTATTGAAACTTCGGGTGCTTGCTGGCAGGATGTTTCCCCGCAGGCTTGGATTACTCTTTCTCCGAAGGAGCACGTCAATCCTAAATATCCGGTGCAAGAGCTTTTTTGGACTAGAGCAAATGAAATTAAGTTAGTGATTAGCACTGGCGAAGAAGTTGAATTTTATCACAAGCATTTGGAAAATAATGTGAATATTCCGGTTTTCTTGCAACCAGAATGGAACTCCCAAAAATCCGCGATTCCCATTATTTTGGAGTTGCTGAAACAAAATCCTAGTTACAGGCTATCTTTGCAAACTCACAAGTTTATTGGGGTGCAATAATTTGATGATTTAGCGAGATTTATTCGTCAGGCCTGCGGTGCAGAATGCGGAGTGCATCGCCTACAATCGGTGGAAATATATGCTATAATTAAAACAGGAATTTATGGTAATTTGAACGTAAGGGAAACAACTACGGAAACCCCAAGGGGAAAAGTGATCGCAACCATAGTAATTACCAATCGGGTGGATGAAGGGAAAGCGGAAGATGGTCTGATTCCAATCGAGCAAGTCAGGTCTGTTACTCTAAAAAATGTTTTGGTGAATACGGGCGCGACTACTTTCTGTTTGCCTAAATATGTCATTGCCAGACTGGGTTTGCAAATCCTCAAGCAAGTAGTTGTGGAAACAGCCACGGGCATTAGTGAGGCGAGGATTTTTGGGGATGCTTCGATTTCGCTGTGCGGGCGCGAAGGGACTTTTGAGTGTTTGGAATTGTCCGAGGGGAAAATGCCACTTTTAGGCGTGATTCCGATGGAAGCGCTGGGAATTGAAGTGGATTTGAAGCGTCAAAGTTTGAAGGTTTTGCCCGACGGGCCGACGGAAACTTATTTAACAATTCTTGGATATTCTTGAGTTTGGATGCCAGCTATTCGATCGGCAGCGCTAAGATGGTTAAGCACTGTTTTGCACTACTCTCATGTCCCAACGCGCCGAAACCTCAAACAGCCAGCCAAGTGCATCCCGCAACGGGCATAATGTGACGAATTCTCACTCTAACAACCAAAATACGATTCGGGTTCGCGGTGCGAGACAGCACAACCTGAAAAATATCGATCTGGAACTGCCGCGCGATCGCCTGATCGTTTTTACTGGCGTCTCCGGTTCTGGTAAGTCTTCCCTCGCTTTCGATACAATTTTTGCCGAGGGACAGCGCCGCTACGTGGAGTCTCTCAGCGCCTACGCGCGCCAGTTTTTGGGACAGTTGGACAAACCCGATGTGGACGCGATCGAAGGCTTGAGTCCAGCTATTTCGATCGACCAAAAGTCAACTTCTCACAACCCGCGATCGACAGTTGGTACTGTTACAGAAATTTACGATTATCTCAGATTGCTCTACGGCAGAGCCGGCGAACCGCACTGTCCGGTTTGCGATCGCTGCATTGCGCCGCAGACAATTGATGAAATGTGCGATCGAGTTATGGCACTTCCCGACGGCACTCGCTTTCATCTTCTGGCACCAGTTGTGCGCGGAAAAAAAGGCACTCACCGCAAATTATTGTCGAGTTTAGCTGCGGAAGGATTTATTCGCGTCAAAGTTAACGGAGAAATTTTAGAACTTTCGGAAAATATCGAATTAGATAAAAATCTAACGCACAATATCGAGATAGTTGTCGATCGGTTAATTAAAAAACCCGGTTTAGAAGAACGTTTAGTTGATTCTCTGGCAACTTGTTTGCGCCATTCAGAGGGAATTGCGATAATTGAAGAGTTACCGAGTGATGAAAATTCCGAACCACAGGGGCCGATCGTATTTTCCGAAAACTTTGCTTGTCCCGAACACGGGGCGGTAATGGAGGAACTTTCCCCTCGGTTATTTTCTTTTAATTCCCCTTACGGCGCGTGCCAGAACTGCCACGGTTTGGGGAGTTTGCGGACTTTTGCGCCGGAGTTGGTAGTTCCCGACGAGAAAGCGCCTCTTTATTGTGCGATCGCGCCTTGGTCAGACAAAGACAATTCCTATTATCTCTCTTTGCTTTGCAGTATTGCTGATACTTGCGGGTTTGATATCGACACTCCTTGGTATCGATTAAAGCCCGAACACCAGCGGGTAATTTTGTACGGCAATGAGTCCAAGCGCAGCGCAGAAGGTAAAAAGCGCGAGGGCAGCACTGATTTGAGGAGAGATTTTAATGGCGTGATTGCCATGTTGCAGCGCCAGTACGACGATACTGGTTCTGATTTGATCAAGCAGAAGTTGGAACAGTATCGGGTCGATCGCTCTTGCGAGGTTTGTCAGGGCAAACGCTTGAAACCCGAGGCGCTTTCGGTGCGGTTGGGACAGTACGGAATTGTAGATTTAACCAGTATTTCGATTCGCGAATGCCGCGAACGAGTAAATAATTTGGGATTGAGCGATCGGCAATTCCAAATATCCGATTTAGCCCTGAGAGAAATCAAAGCAAGGCTGCAATTTTTGCTCGATGTCGGGTTAGATTACCTGACTTTAGACCGCGCAGCAATGACGCTTTCTGGCGGAGAAGCCCAGCGAATTCGGCTAGCGACTCAAATCGGTTCGGGTTTGACGGGGGTTCTCTACGTTTTGGACGAACCCAGCATCGGACTGCACCAAAGAGACAACTTTCGCCTGCTGCAAACCTTAACAAAATTGCGGGATTTAGGCAATACTTTGATTGTCGTAGAACACGATGAAGAAACCATGCGAGCGGCCGACCACATTGTCGATATCGGGCCCGGCGCCGGCGTTCACGGTGGCAAAATTATATCGCAAGGAAGTTTAGAAAATTTGCTAACGGCAGAGGAATCTTTGACGGGTGCTTATTTGTCGGGAAAGCGAGTAATTGAAACCCCTAATGAAAGAAGAAAAGGCAACGGCAAAGCTCTCTCAATCATAAATGCGACGCGCAACAATTTAAAAAATATCGATGTGGAAATTCCCCTCGGAAAACTCGTCTGCGTGACAGGCGTTTCCGGTTCAGGAAAATCAACTTTAATCAATGAACTGCTGTACCCGTCGCTGCAACACTATATCACCAAAAAAGTGCCTTTACCACCCGATATGGACGCCCTCAAAACTAAAGGGGAACGCTCTCTAGAGGATGTGGTTGATAAGGTAATTGTAATTGACCAATCTCCCATCGGCCGCACTCCGCGCTCTAATCCCGCTACTTATACGGGAGTCTTTGATGTGATTCGCGATTTGTTTGCCGAAAGCATTGAAGCGAAGGCAAGAGGTTACAAAGCGGGGCAGTTTTCTTTTAATGTGAAAGGGGGAAGGTGCGAAGCTTGCGGCGGCCAAGGCGTGAACGTGATTTCGATGAATTTTCTGCCGGATGTTTACGTGCAGTGTGAGGTTTGCAAGGGTGCGCGCTACAACCGGGAAACGCTGCAAGTGAAGTACAAAGGCAAGTCGATTTCTGATGTTTTGAACATGACTGTAGAGGAATCTTTGGAGATGTTTAAAAATATTCCCAGGGCGGGCGCCCGACTGCAAACTTTGGTTGATGTTGGTTTGGGTTACATTCAGTTGGGACAGCCGGCGCCGACGCTTTCTGGGGGCGAAGCGCAGCGGGTAAAATTGGCAACGGAACTGTCGCGCCGCGCTACTGGGAAGACGCTTTATTTGATCGATGAACCGACAACCGGTTTGTCGTTTTATGATGTTCACCATTTGTTAAATGTGCTGCAAAGATTGGTGGATAAAGGGAATTCTATTTTGGTAATCGAACACAATTTAGATGTGATTCGGTGCTGCGATTGGGCGATCGATTTGGGGCCTGAAGGGGGAGATAAGGGCGGCGAAATTATTGTGGCGGGGACGCCGGAGGAGGTGGCGGCAAATCAGAGGTCTTATACTGGGAAGTATTTGCAAGCGGTTTTGCAGCAGCATCCTTTAGGGGAGGCTGTAGCTGTTAGTTAATGGTAAATTATGGCGTGGGATTGCTGTAAGTGAGTGCCACGCCTTTAGTTGAAGTTATCGCCCTAAGTTGAGTAAGCGCGAATGGGAGGTATTAAAACTGGTTGGTGAAGGCCAAAATAATCACGAAATAGCTGACATATTATTGTATCTAACTGAGGGAACGGTTGATTGATTCAACATGGGGAAGGTGATATGCTGATAGCAAGACCTTGTTTTTACGTTACATAGCACACTTAGTGATTGAGCTCAGTGATATTAATCACATATAAGCAATGATTTATACTATATCCATTTCTACGGGAAGTTAGTATGATTGCTCGATTACTAAAATTACAAATACTATTCCGGTAGTATGAACTATCTAAGAAAAATTTCAGTAAAACTTTTTCATCACTTTAAAGACAGGCTGTCTAATACTGAAAAGAGTATATACCTAATTTTAGCTGCCTCATTAATTATTCCAGTTTCTCAATTAGTTTTTCAATTAATAGTTGAGAACCAAGATGTGGTTAATATTATCATAGGTATAATACTGCTTACAATTGGTCTTTATCTATACTTAAAGCGACAAAGAGGTGTTAGAGATAATCATAAACTATATGATTTAGAAGATAAAAATAATTCAACTATAAATCATGACATCAACACAGGTGGCGGAAACTATAATGGAGTAATTGGAGGTAATTACATACAAGGTGATTATATAAAAATACAGGACAAGCGTGTAGACATTAGCCAAAATATTACTTCCATTCTTGATGATTTTCTACTTATTCTAACTAAAATGCAAAATCAAGGATATAGTACAGAGCAAGCAGTAACTCAAATGGCTAAAGAGTTAGCCGAAGAGACTCAAAAGAAGCCCTACGTTAAAGGTAAGTTTCATATTGATGAAAAGGCTGATGACAGTGAAGCTTTTGAAAAATTTGTTAAACGTTTAATTATAAGCAAACATCCCTTCAATCAAAAAATACCAATGTATGAAGTTGACTCAGGTTATGAAGGATCAGAAGATTATGGACCAAAAGTTAATTATAAAGGACATACAATTTATTTGGAATCAGACAAAGATGATTGGTGGTATTACAAAATAACGGGTTCCATGTGTAATGAAAGTGGTCACTATTTTGACAAAGACTTGGCAATCGATGAAGCAAAAGGGAAGATAGACGAAGCAAGATTTAGTAATTGGTAGATAGAAGTGTGCGACTGTAGCTCACTAATCAATCAGGTTTCAAATTTAAATTGTAATGACAACTTAAGGAGATATCAAGATGAATAACAATGAAAATTGGACTGTTAACACAGGTGGCGGTACTTTCAACAGACATATTCAAGGTAATTACATTCAGGGGAATTACAACGCCGCAGGAAAGCCTCAAAGCTTAGTAGAAGCAGCAAGCGAAATTCAAGCATTAATCAAACAGCTAGAAACAAGTTATCCTAGCGATACACCAGAAAGAGATAAGGTAGTGGCCAAGGAAGTGGTTAAACACCTCGAAAGTAACCCAACACTGAAACAAAAAGTTATAAAGGCTGGTACAGACGCTAGTCTAGCAGCGCTAGAAAAAGCTATCGATAATCCGGCTGGGGCGTTTATTACTGAATTCATCAAAAGCTGGAATGAATTTAGGTTATAATCTTGGTAAATATTTGTAGCCAGCCTGGTGAATTTTTATAAAATTAACATCTCGTGTTGTTCATAGTGTCCGAGGTAAATCCTTGGGTAAAAGCTACAAATGGCAAAGGATCTCTTCCACAACACAGTCAAAATTGCCCTACAAAAAGATGGCTGGAAGATTACCCACGATCCCTACCAGTTACGTTATGGTGTTGCTGATGTCTACATCGATCTTGCAGCCGAAGAAGCGATCGCCGCTGAAAAAGAAGGACGTAAAATAGCTGTAGAAGTCAAAAGTTTCGCAGGTGGCTCCACCATTTCTGAATTCCACACCGCCCTCGGTCAATTCCTCAACTATCGCGTTGCCATCGAAGTCTCTAGCGAACCAGAACGTATGCTTTATCTGGCAGTACCCACCGATACCTACCAAATGTTTCTCAGATTTGAACCCGCAAAAACTGTCATCGAACGTTATGAAATCCGACTAATTATTTACAATCCAATTCGTGAGGCGATCGACCAATGGATAGACTAAACGAATACCGCAAAATTGTTTGTGACTTTCTCGAAGACTTTTCTAAAAATGACGAAAATGCTCAGTTAATCTTCGATATGGCCCGCGATAGATATCTCGTGATGCACAACGAATGGCGCGACGAATATCGCATCTATGGGTGTGCCATGCAGCTCGATATCATTGAAAATAAAATCTGGATTCAACACAACAGTACCGAAATCTACATCGATCGAGAACTGATTCAACGTGGCGTCTCTCATCAAGATATCATTCTTGGGTTTCGCTCCCCCAGCATCCGAAAACTCCTTGCCGCCAACTCTTGCTAGAGACAAAGGTTGGGAACAGTTAGATGGATATCTCGCTAGATGGGGACAAGATTCCGGTTGGTTGGTCATTTTCGATCGCCGAGAGAATGCACCCCAACTCGAAAACGGTTGAACACTGAGATTCATACTCCAAGGGGGCGATCGGTTACATTATTCGAGGGTGAAATCCTGGTATATTATGTACTAATAGTAGATGCGATATTAACTATCTTGAATTGTGGGAGAAAGTGCCATATTTTGGGCTTCTCTTTGCATGAATTCAATGTCCGAGCGCGACCAAGTGCGGGGCCCGCTGCACTGATGAGCAATTAACAGCCCCCACAGTCCTTTGTTCGTTAAAATAGGCACAACTAAATTGGCGCGAACTTTCAGGCTACGCAGAAAATCTCGGTGGCATGGGTTAATTGGTTCTACTTCAATATCTGCAATTGCTTTAACTCTGCCGGCTTCGTACAAAGCAGCGTATTCGTCGTTAAAACATTCGTCTGGCCCTGTTGAACCCAAGATTGAGAGCTCGATCGCACTCAACATCTCGTAAGTCACTCGACCTTGCCACTGTCTGTAAAAATAGTACAGTACGGCGCGATCGCTCTGCAAAACTTCTCGAATGTCGTAGAGGGATTTTTCAACTAATACATCGCGCTTTAGACGATCTGTCAAGCGGTTAACAATGTTTTGCAGCCGATCGCCCGACATAGTATTAACTCCTTTAATTCCTAGTACACTCGCCAGATATTAATTATTAAACTGGCACCATCACAACACCTCAAATTGTTGCGCTTCGGGATTTTCGCGCGATCGAAAATGAGTAATTTTTGGCTTAACAGTTGTCTGGATGCCAGCGACATTATACTATTATTTTGACAGAGATAGCAATCTTTTTGGGAAACAGGCGATAGCGTCGGGCCCCGCAAGCTACGGATTTTTTGGCGCGAAGAACTACCGGCGGGACGCCGCTTCCACAAAGGAAAAGAAAAGGAAGAGTTTACAAGTGCTGGGAGAATTGCTAGATATGCCTAAAGTTGGTTCCTCTTAAAGAGAAGAACTGCTAGGCTATCTCGATAGCTAGAGGAAGCATCAAATATGTCTGTGCTAGAAGCTGCTTGGAAACACGAATTTATCGCTACGAACGGCATCAAACTGCACTATGTCACTCAAGGTTCTGGGCCGCTGATGCTGATGCTGCACGGATTTCCGGAATTTTGGTATTCTTGGCGGCATCAAATCCCAGAATTTGCATCAGATTATAAAGTAGTCGCTGTAGATCTCAGGGGTTACAATGACAGCGACAAACCTCACGATCAATCTGCTTACGTGATGGCAGAGTTTGTGCAAGATGTCAAGGGCATTATTCAGGGTTTGGGATACGAAAGTTGCGTCTTAGTTGGTCACGACTGGGGAGGCGCGATCGCCTGGAATTTTGCTTATGCTTATCCCCAAATGGTGGATAAATTAATTGTGATGAATCTACCGCATCCGGCCAAGTTTGCTGAAGGGTTACGCACTCCCCAGCAATTGCTGAGAAGTTGGTACATCTTTTTGTTTCAGTTGCCAGTTTTGCCGGAGTTGTTAATTCAGTTGGGCGACTATCAGGCAATTTCGGCTGCTTTGGAAGGTATGGCAGTTGACAAAAGCACCTTTAGCCCCTCAGATATCGAAGCTTACAAAGATGCGGCTGCCAAACGGGGCGCTCTGACTGCTACTATCAATTATTACCGCAATATTGCTCGCGGATTTCTCGATCGCCAGAATTGGAGGGTTCTGGAAGTTCCGACGCTGATGATTTGGGGAGAAAAAGATGTCGCCCTCGGCAAAGAATTAACCTATGGAACCGCAGATTACGTGCGGGATTTTCAGATTCAGTACCTTCCCAATTGCAGCCACTGGGTACACCAGGAAGAGCCGCAGTTAGTGAATCGGTACATGAGAGATTTTTTGGCAAGCAAAGCTGTTTGAGCTGATATTTGGTACTATTTTCCAGTGGCGCAGGGTTTTCTCCCGGGAGGGCTTTTTAGTAATTTCAGTCTTGAACGCACTCTGACGCTCAGAAACCGGGTTTTTTACTGAGATTGAAGGTCTTAATTAAGTATTTTCCTAAAAAAGCGTGTTTCAAGTGAGTCCTAATTTCTCTACTCAACCTCAATGTCTCGACGCTCACCGACTGCTGATGCCCTCCGTCGTGCGCCCGCTCATTTCGCTGGGGTGAATGCGGTAGATTGCAATTACCTCCGCACGTCCCGGCGAGTCAATCCAGGCGCGATTGATGGCGGGTGAAAGTGCGGGGTTGTGTTCTTTGACCAATTGCATCGCGCGATCGATGTCTTCCTCCTGCGTAAGGCGTTCTGCTCGCCTGTTCACGACAACCCTGCGCCAGTGTTCCATATCGCGGACTTCTTCCACTTGCAAGCAGACTTCTGGATTGGTGTCTATATACTTCGTTTTCATCCCGACTGTTGTGAAAATGTATATGTGCGAATCTTCGAGATAATAGTGCATTGGCAAAACGTAGGGATGCCCTTCAAATACACAGCCGAAATGTGCGTGTCTTACTTGCTGCAAAAGCTCTTGTATTTCTTTTGAACTCATCTCATCAATATCTAACATTGTTATACTCCTTTAAAACTTACTCTAGAGAAATCCATCGATATTTTAGGTTGCTTCACGAGTATGGCTTTGGGTCTAATTATTGTATTTTTGATGCGCCTGTTTTGTGGATCTAAACAAGTATATAATTTCCGTAAACATAACCTGGGTTAGTCTCAAATATAATCTACGAGATTTTTTGTTGGAAAATTTGTATGATTTTGGAAATAAACCCTCGGCAATTGCTGAGGGTTTATTGTTTTTATTAAATGGCGATCGTCTAATTAATTAATAAAAGCATTTTGTCCTAACGGGACTTAAACAAACTTTCAGCCCCGATAAAGCCCAAACTCGCTTTATCTGCAACTTGGGCGTCCATGTTTTCTTGTTACCAGCGAACAAAAGGCGATCGTCCGCTAAAATTCTCTGACACTAGATATAATCCGCGATCAAAAAACATCGCCGCATAACCGCAGCGCGCAATTTAGGGATGGTTCACGCTGCGGTTATGTGGCAAATGCGATCGGCTTGACGCTGATGACCCGCCCTGTCTGGCGTCAATGCCGAGCCTGGCCTATAACTCCCTCAAACGCTTGAAATTTCTTAGTTTGTGGGTGTACACTGCCGTCATAGCGTATTGGTGCGATCGACCGGCTTTACCTCATCCTACAGGCTGGCGATCGGCAATAAACCTAGTTTATTGGTAATCACCTGTTAAAAGAAGAAGATTTGACGATCGCAGCCTTCGAGATTTCAAGGGTTTGAGGGTATTCTTCACGCGCGACAGACAGGACTGGCGCTTATGACATAGACTAGAATTATTCCCGAATCCTAGGAGTGAGCGAGTAAGTCATAGGCTTGGCATCCTCACCGTCCTGGCTGTTCCTATAAGTTTGAGTTAAACAGATATTTTTATTTATGAAGTCCAATCGATTTCAAGAATTAGATATGATGAGAGGCTTTGCTGCCTGCTGGGTAGTGGGAGTTCATTTTTGGTACTGGAATATCCTGCCTCCATTTTTTGGATACAGGAACTTTTGGGAGTATATCAATGTAGTGGGCCAAGCCTCGACCCTTGCCAAGTTTTTTCCCCTGCCATTTAATAGTGTGGGCAATATAGTTTTTGATTTGCTGAATATATTTTTCTTGCTTGGATATCAGGGAGTTCATATCTTTTTCATTCTCAGTGGTTTTGGACTGGCTTATTCAAGAATTTTAAAACCTGATGAAAGCTGGATCACTTTTATGAAAAAAAAGTTTTTCCGGCTCTACCCTACCTACTGGATACTTGTAGCTGTATGTTTGATGATTCCTCGGTTAAGAGCGGATTTATTTTATGGCAATTTTGGATGGTTTGCATGGTGGAAAAGCTTGATTTTCCTAGATAAAGCAATACCTTTTTCTTGGTTTATGCTTCCACTACTTCAATTTTATTTGTGCTTCTTTTTGATATTTAAATTTTTACAAAAATTTTCTCTTTTACAGTTTGTTTGGACTTCTTTTTTTATTAAAGTAACATATACATTTTTAGTTTTAGTGTTAGGATTTAACCTATTTAGGCCAATATTAGGCAATCTCGCTTATCCTGGATATTTAGCAATTTCAAGGTTATTTGAGTTTTGTTTAGGAATGGCAATGGCAAAGGTGTATGCAAGTAATCCTACTTTATTAATTAATTACCTAACTAAGCCAACCACAATAGCCCTAGCAATAATTTTTGAAACATTGGGTATTATGGGTTCCTTCAAATTTTTAAATGAAATAAGATTTTTAGGTGTAAAATTACCTTTTGGAATCTCTTTTTATGATGCTTTCATTGGATTTGGCATCTTTGTAATTGTATTTAATATTTGTAGAAATTTAATAAATTTATCTGACTTAACAACGAGATTTTTAACATGGATTTCTCAGATATCCTATGAACTCTATTTAACCCAGTTTATAGGGTTAATTGTTATACCAAAATTTTTTACTGTGGTTGTCAGAGGTGAAGCTTCACTTTTGACTGCTAGTCGTGCTATTTTACTTTATATATTAATTATCGAAATTTGTATAGTTAATGCTTTTTTATTACAACAGCTAACAAACTCGATGGCCCGTCGAGTTAGATTAGCGATGGCTCCGTTTACCTCGGGCGGCAAATAATATATAATCCGGCTACATGGGAATAGTCCATAGTCAGCCGATTTGATATTCTAGATTTGAGAATCATACCCAATCCGCATTAAAAATCGCCAATTGGACTCGGCGGTTGAAACCACTACTATACAAACGAAGTCCACTCCAAGCGGACTAAAGAATAAAGGGGGTAGAAATCCCGGATTGGGTATTACTCGCGTCAATCAGCCTGCAAAGGGATAAATCCGGGGGCTTTTGAGAAATGATGCGGATCTTTTATGTATTTTAAAAGTTTTACTAAAGCGGCTAAGCCATGTGGGATGAGTCGCGTTATAATTTTTGACATTCCCAACCTAAAAAATGGGGATCGAGCCAATCAAATTTTCTTAGTCAGTTTTTAGGACACCTGACATATCAGAAGCCCAGCAGCAAAGAAATGACCGCATAATTGTCTTGGCGCTGACTTGTTTTACCCTGCTATGGCAAGGAAGTCGAGAGTTTTATCATTTGGCCTATGAACAACTGCCAAAACGCCATATCGTTAAGATTTGGCAGGAAGAACTCACTCCGGATCGGGATGGGGGACACAATGCTTTTACAATTGAGGGCGATCGCTATTTTACCAAACGGGCGATCGTTTCCATCCTCCACGAGCCTGCTGTCTATCTCTGGTATTGTTTGCAAAAGGCAGTTTTTTTCTGGTTGGGAAACCCTATAAGTGACTAGCCTTATCACGCTATGTTTAATGTAGAAGCAATGCGGCTATTCTTTTCGCCGCAACGGATTGTCGGCATTTTAGCGTCACGAATTTTGCCTGTATTTGCTGCTTTGGGCATGATAGTTTTGCGGCATCGCTGGCGGGAGTTTTTGCCACTGTTGCTAGTCTCTGGCTATGATTCATTCGCTCACTTATGCAGAAGTTCGCTAGAGCGAGCCGCTGCATCCGATTTTTGCGGTGGCAATTGCTACGGCTGCGGGGGAACTTCAGCGTCGGTTGAAGTTAATTAGTCAGTAGGTATTAGACAATACGCAGTTTGTGCAGGCTAAAAGTTGCTATGATAGAGGGGTATATTATGCCCGGTTAAATAGTTATAATACTAGAAACCAAAAGTAGTGCCGAATCCTATAAGCGATCGAGTACATCCTGTAGCATCCTAACTATCCTGGCATTTGCTATAACTTTGAGTTTAACGGATATTTTAAATTATGAAATATAATCGATTTAAAGAATTAGATATGATGAGAGGCTTTGCCGCCTGCTGGGTACTGGGCATTCATTATTGGTCTTTCAATATCATCCCTCCCTTTTTTGGATACACCAACTTTTTGGAGTATCTAAAAGTTGTGGGCCCAGCCTCGACGCTAGCCAAATTTTTCCCCCTCCCATTTAATGGTGTGGGCAATATAAGTAGGGAGGTGGGAAAATTTATATTTATGTAACGAAACATTAAGTACCCGCATTGGAGTTAAATTTAACACGTT
>NZ_JAUBUI010000179.1:0-3094 GCF_036705385.1 Microcoleus sp. B3-A4
GGCTGCGATGAACAATGACTATATGATGCAAATTCTCAAGTGCTTTTGTCAAGCATGATTGAGATGCTCTTACCCTGGGTAAAAAAATTCGATATAGCCACTCGCTTTTTTCATATCTTTTACGAGCATTCTTTACCTTATCAAGCACAATCACAACCTGATCCATTTTTTCTTCCCGATAAATTTGCTCAATCATTCTCTTCAAGCCCGAAGGAGTAGATCCCTGAATCATCTGTTCACCGTTTGGCTTGAAGGGTTGATTTATAGAGCCTTGTTCTATCGGCTGGTTGGAGACATTAGGATTTACAGACCCCATTTGATTAATAGAGTGATTAGCTTCTGGTGGTATTGGTTGATTTTCGTCAGCGTTCCGCATATTTATCACCGTTTGTATATGGCAACTCGATGCTTAACCCCATTTCATTTCACTATGGCTTTCAGATTCAGATTCAGTTTCCGATTCGCTCGATTCAGATTCAGATTCGCTGAGTTCACTTTCAGACTGTTCTTCTGGAGATTTAAGGGTTAATGTCCCTGATTCCAAGCGACTCTCAAGATCCTTCATATACTCACTAACGTACTCACCCTCTGATTCAGTTTCAGATTCGCTAGATTCAGACTCAGATTCAGTTTCCGATTCGCTGAGTTCACTTTGAGGTTTTTCTTCGAGAGATTTAAGCGTTAATGTCCCAGCTTCCAAGCGACTCTCAAGATCCTTCATATACTCACTAACGTACTCACCTTCTTTGCTTTCCGGCTCAGGATCGGGAGAACCTGAACTCTTTGCCCTATAGCGTTCTTTAAAACTTATTTCCCTGTCTTTCTCTCGTTTTTCTTTATCTTCTCCAGCCTGTAACTCTGCTACCTGATCTAGTTGTTCATTGAAATTGGAAAGGCGAGCAATTCCTGGTAAAGACTCATAATTTTGTGCTTCTGATTCATTTTCTGCTTCCTTGTCGAGCGGACAAGATTTAGGCTGTTGTTTTTGAACGGCTGAATAATCAGTATAGTTGGGACGGTTCTGCATATTAGGCTGTGGTGTAGGAGCAGCAATATTCATTGCTAAAAATTGAGCTATTTGAGCCGCAGCGGTTAATTTTTCAAAGTTTTTTTCGCCTTGATTATTTTCGGATGTCATAGTTTACCTCTATCTTATGTATTGTTTACTAATTGGTTGGAATTTGTGAATCTTCCTCGTCAGGAGTAGATTTGTTCTGGGCGGAAATGCTTGGACTATTTAGCTTTCCATTATTGGTAACTTCGATATTGGGACTAGGGTCATCAATATCGGTGTATTTTTTACCTGATCTAGCCCAAATCGAGAGATTTTCAATTCCCTGGTGAAACTTCTCAATTAATTTATTTGGTCTGAGAAGTTGCTCAAGCGTTTGATTCTTTTCTTTCAAGTATGCTATCTCTTTCTGGCAGTTAGCTAACAATATTTTATTCATGTCTCTCCGAGCAATAGCTTTACCCTGGGCTATTTTTTTCTCAGAGTTAACTCGATAAGTTCTGCCTTTAGCAATGGCAAACATGATATTTATGAAAGCAAAGATACTTACACCAAAAAGAATTTCAAATTTCTGCTCTCCCGTCAAAGCTGCGAGTGGTTCGGCAACCCCTGTATTTAAGTTAATATTTTGGCTTCTTGCTAAATCAATTAGTGGCGGTATGGTAGCATACCCAATTAAAGCTTCCAACAGCCAAATGATAAAAAATAAGAATGTATCACTATCAACTCTTAAATCAGTTCCTACTACAATTTTTATCAAGCTTGTCAAAATAGGAATAGGAAAGATAAGTTTGGTCAACTTGGTGATCGCCGGAAAACAAGCTCGATAAAATTTATCAAATTTAGTCTGGCTTGTTTTTTCTTCCTCTGTCTGTTCTAGTAACTGATTATTTTCGGGATTCTGCTGTTTATTCTTATCATGAGAAACTATCCAGTTAGTCACTGTGGCTGAAGTCAACCAAACAAGTGATATTCCACATAAAATACTAACTATAACGCTCGGCGTATATTGGAGGTTATTCAAGTCAGAAATAGTGAAAATGCTGAATAAAGAAAGAACTGGTACTACACTGAGTCCTATTTTCAGCGTCCAATCAAAGAAAGTGTTAAAAAATGACCAAGGCGGGAGAGACCAAAAGCCTATACTAAATCTTCCAAATCTCACGCCAGGAAAAATGATTGGAGTGTCTCGTTCCCAAAAACGAAGTGCTGCTGTTGTAGCAGCCACTTCAATTTCTGCATCTTTTAACAACTTATGTAGTTTTTGTAAATCCTCCTCTCTAGTCTTCAGCTTTTTTTGTAATAGCAGTTGTTCTTTGCACTTTGGGAGCAACTTTGACAACAAGATAAAATAGAGTTCGGGATCGTTTTTCCTCAACCATACACGAATCTCGTCAGGAAATTGGCTGTTGAGATTTTTCTCTATTTCTGCTTCATCGGAGTTGGGCATGATCTGTCAAATATAAATGCAGCTAGTTTAAATTTAAGACATCAGTGTGGATTCTCTTGAGGTGGTTAAGCGTTTGTGGAACGCTTGTAGCTGGAGACTCAGCCTTTCTATTCCCATCCTTATTGAACTGTTGAAAGGCTGTAGCGACCTGATTGGCAGCTCCGTCATTCACGCCAAATAAAATAATTCTTTCTACTTTCTCTTTGTCTGATTGAGCTAATTGATCCATTCCAGCTTGAATTTTTGGAAAGGCTCTATTTACCTCAGCGAGGTTCCAAGGAGCTTGAATCAAAACAATTATTTTTTCTGGGTATTTAGATGCCGCATCCTTTAAGTAAGGTGCAAGGTTTGCGAGAGATTCTGCACTAGCCTTACAGGTTATTTCCCCATTTGCTATTCTAGTGAGTGCTTTGTCCGCTTCCCCAGTTACAGCTTGAATTGATACTGGTTTTTCATCGGGCAATTCAGTACCAGGAGTGGGAAATTCAGGCGTGTCTTTTTCACAAAACTTGGCGATTGTGTAGCGGTTCCCTGGAACAATAATTTGTGCTTTTTTACTGTAGTTTAGACTAACCAAAGATGAGAACGGTGGCAAAAGAAGAACTAGAGCCACCGCGCCAGGAGAGAATGAG
>NZ_JAUBUI010000180.1:0-3048 GCF_036705385.1 Microcoleus sp. B3-A4
CTCTGGCTTTTCGCTCATCTGACTACATTACCATATTTTTCGGCTCTCAATGAACTATTTTTTACCTGAATCCTTACAGTCAAACCTAGAGAGCTGCTATCCAACCATATTCACATTCGCCTCACTGACTCTGACTACAATCAAATCAAAGCAAGAGCAGAGCAAGTCAATTTGAGCATGAGCGACTTCATACGCCGCGCAGCTTTGAGGAGAACCATGCCGCGCCCTCTAGCTGCATTTGACTTGAAAGCCTATCAAGTGTTGTGCAAGATTGATGCCCAATTGAGAATTGCAGGAAACAACCTCAATCAAATTACTAAAGCTTGTAATAGTGCTGTGGCATTGGGAGAACCCGTTGTTGTCAATACAGGACTCTTAGAAAGCGTACAGCAACTCATTCGAGAAAACGGGGGTGCAATTAAAACAATAGTTGCAAACCTCGCCAAATCTACAGTACGCTAACTATTAACAAGGCTCGGCTTTACCGCCTGAGCAATCGATTCTGTGCAACTGACGGCTTTTCGGTTATGATTGGCAAACAAATCAAAGGTACAGGCTTTCGGGGCTGTTTGAACTACGTACTGGGCAAAAAAGACGCCGCTCTAATTGGCGGTACTATGTGCGGACAGACTCCTGAAGAACTCGCTGCTGAATTTGCCATCGCCCGACAACTAAGACCTAACCTGAAAGTAGCAGTTTTTCACGCCACTTTATCTGTTGCAAGCACCGAAAAACTAGAAGATTCTGAAGAAAATGACCAACGCTGGCTGGCGCTCGCAGCCAACTACATGAAAGCGATGGAATTTGACAACAACCAGTACGCAGTTGTCAAGCACAGCGATACAGAACACGACCACATCCACATCGTCGCCAGTCGCATTTGCCTAGATGGAGGGGTTGTTGACGATAGCTGGGACTATTACAAAAGCCAAGAAACTATTCGCCAACTCGAACGGAGTTACAACCTGGAAACTGTTACACCCAGTTGGGAAACAGACAAGCGAGCTCAGACTACAGGAGAACACAGGCAATTAAAAAGCAAGGGAAACAAGAGCGTCAGGGTGCAATTGCAAGACCTAATTGATGAAGTTACCCAAGACAACCCAAGTATGCCAGAATTCGTTGAGCGGTTGCAGCAACAAAGCGTAGAGGTGCAAGTCACACTAACTGGAATCGGCTTCAGTAAAGGCATTTCTTACAAGTTAGATGGGGTCGCTTTAAGTGGCACTCAGTTGGGTAAAGCCTACACTTTTTCTGGATTGCAGAAGCATCGAGGCATTAGCTATGACAAAGGGCGAGATAACGCCCTAATTGAGGCTTTAATGCAGCCACAACACTTAGCGAACGCCCCTGGCGAGGCAGAGGAAAATGAGGTAGAGTCGTCACAATCTGAGCTAGAAACAACCGAACCTGCAACAGCAAATGAGTTAGAGTTACAATTATCAATCCTGCCTGAACGTGATGAAACTCAGTGGCAAAAAGTGCGCTCGCATCTAGCAGTCGAGTACAGTTTACCTTTAGAATTGCTTGAAAAATTGCACTCTCATTCTTGGCTGTATGCCGGCTCAGAAAAGGCTGTATTTACGGCACGGACGCTTGAGGGGGAAGCCAGCTTCGCTTTTGTTCTCGATGAAAGAGGCAACTTTAGTACAACCCATCCCCTGTCATCTGAAGCTGCTTTCTGGGTAGCCACTACTGGAGAAATTGAGCGAGCTGTGATTGCTTGTAACCCAATCGAAGCCCTTTCAATTTTGCTTATTGAACAGGAAAACTCTGCAACAGCACCAGCGACACTTTACCTAGGAATTGAACGAGCTTCACAACTGCCTATAGAATTCTTACAAGAACTCGATAGCGTTATTATAGCGATCGCCGAAAATTCTCAGCTCGCTCGAAATGCGCGATCGTTGCTACCGGATGCAGAACTTGTCAATCCACCGTCAAGTTGGAATGATATCTGGATACAATTAATTGAGCAAGAACAGCAAAATTTTCAACAAAATCACCAACAGTATAAACAGCGCATCCCAGACATTGAACTGGATTAGCTTTTACAGCTTTAAAAATTGATACTACTTACGCAACTGAGGAATTTTTAGACTATCTGTGGCGTAAGGTGCTAAGGTCCACTATTGCGATCGTCGAAATAGTTCGTCATCTGTGGAACAAAACCCTTCACTCCTGTGCAGTTTTACCTAAGTTTTTTACCAGTAGATGCTAAAGCGGAATGGTCGTGCTATTCGTCAACATTGGGGGATTGAAAACCAAGTGCATTGGACGTTAGATGTTACTTTTAATGAAGACCAGTGCCGCATTCGGTCGTTCAACAGTCCTCAAAATTTGGCTTTTCTAAGACGAATGGCACTTAATGCCATCAATCAAGAAACGCCTCTCCGACGTAGTTTGCGACAAAAAAAGAACCGAGCGGCGATGAATGATGACTATATGATGCAGATTCAAAGAGTGCTTGTGTCAAGCCTGATTGAGATGCTCTTACCCTAGACTCACTTGCTCACGCTTGTGCTCTGTTGAAATCTAAACTGCCAATATCCAACTTTCAACTCCTGGCTATCTTTGTGACTGATAAAGCTATGGTCGATGTTGGATTTGGTGGCATCAACCCGACCTACAAGCAAAAGCGATCGGCCGTCAGGGCGAGTTAAGTCCAAGCTCGATGTTCGCTGTGACGATTGTTGATACGACAGCGAGTATCGACCTCTTTACTGGCTGCAAAATTGCAAACAGAATAGCTGGGCGCGATCGCGCGTGGGGCGTCCGCCGCCAATGCCGAACTGCACCAACTCGAATGCGTCGTACCCGGCGACGCTCCATCGTAAAGGCGGCTGCCCTGTACACCAACAGGCTCGCTCCTGGCTTCAATATCGGCTCACGCTCGCGTCAAGCACAGTTCTATCAAAGTCCAAACAGTCAAGAACCCAACTTTCGAGCCTTGGCTGTCGAAAGTGACCCATCATATCATGTCCGGGTGCTTACCCATAATTAAGCAGCAACTGGAACTTGAGGCCACCAGTGAAAGTTTGTTAAACC
>NZ_JAUBUI010000054.1:0-45275 GCF_036705385.1 Microcoleus sp. B3-A4
TTTCCTTTTCATTTATTATCAAACTTTCCTATTTTACCATAAAAATTCATATTTACATCTCAAATGGAATTGCTATAGTTTACTTCGTAAATCATAGGGATTTGTGAGTTGAGCGCTAGATAAATAAGCAAGTTAACTTCTCAGGACTTACGCACAGGGATTAAAAAACTCAGGTGGTTTAAACAGATATCCTTCGTGCTTCACCTCGGATTTTGGTAAAAGAAACCGGGTTTCTCCGTCCTGGGTGACTTCTCTTTTTTACTGCTAAAAATCGCATCGCTATGTTTAATTTTTTCGTCTTAAGCTTTCTATTGTCTATCCCTGCCTTGTTTCTGGGTATTGTTAATCCGAAATGGGTTGGCGCACCAACCCGCAAGCGATCGATCGCGATGTACGGCGGGTTGATGGCGGCTTCGTTTGTGCTTGTTGGCGTCACCGCACCCCCTCCGTCTCAGGAAGTTTCAGTGGCGCTTCCGGCCCCAAGCGCTCGGGTAGTATCATCTCAAACCGCTAAGCCGTCACCGCTTTCGGCAGTGCAAACACCCAAGCCGGAGACTGTGAAAACGCCCACACCAACACCGAAACCTGCAATTTCTGCGAAGGTACCTGCACTTGCCAAACCAGGGCCCGATCGCAAATTGTCATCTTCAGTCAAATCTGTTGAGCGAACCGCAGAGATTGCTCTTGATGCACAGCAGCCAAAGGAAGATACCAAGAAAGTTATTTACGAGTCTTCTCAACCGAAGGCTAAAAGTGCCGATTTTCCGAGTTGCGTTAACTCGGATTGCAACTGTTCTGACTTTGCGAGTCAAGCCGAAGCGCAGCGAGTGTTAGAGGCATATCCGGGCGATCCGTTTAAGCTCGATCGCGATCGAGACTCGATCGCGATCGAAACGCTAGGTTAGATTTACTCTGCCAACAGCCTCGGTTAATGATGAAGGCTTTTTTGGGTGATTGTACGAATTGAAGAACGCAAATCGATCGGCTAAAATTGTGCAATTGTTGAGCTTGCGGTGCGGGTGCAGCTATGACTTACAGCTTGAGAATTGTCGATTTGCCAACGAGTGAACGGCCGCGGGAACGGCTGATGGCGGGTGGCCCGAAAAGTTTGGCGACGGCGGAATTAATTGCGATTCTCCTGGGTACTGGTCAGGGACAAGGCAAACTTTCCGCCGTCGGGCTCGGACAGTATATTTTAAATCAGTTGAGTTTGCACCACCGCGATCCTCTGGCTGTGCTACGCACTATTAGCGTTCAGGAGTTGACGCAGATTCACGGCATTGGTCCGGCCAAGGCGACTTCGATTTTGGCGGCAGTGGAGTTGGGGAAGCGGGTATTTCAGTCGCGGCCGCCGGAAATGGCTGTGGTTGACTCTCCGCAAGCGGCGGCGGATGCCCTGAGTCAGGATTTGATGTGGCAGTCTCAGGAACGTTTTGCTGTGGTGTTGCTGGATGTGAAAAATCGGCTGCTGGGTACTCAGGTAATTACGATCGGCACAGCAACGGAAACTTTGGCTCACCCACGGGATATTTTTCGTGAGGTGATCCGCCAGGGGGCGACGCGGGCGATTATCTCGCACAATCACCCCTCGGGGATTGTGGAGCCAAGCCCCGAGGATATTGCTTTGACGCGGCAGTTGCTGGCGGGAGCGCAGTTTTTGTCGATTCCCCTGCTGGATCACTTGATTTTGGGGAATGGCGATTTTCGGAGCTTGCGGCAGACGACGACGCTTTGGGACGAGTATCCCCAGGGCGATTGAACTCTTATACTTAACTAATTTCATCACTATCATTAGTTATTTGTATCTTTGGCCTCTCCGACGGCTGAATCAGCCATGACAGCAGGCAAATTTTCCGGCTGGAGTCCCCCGCGAGAGCCTGTTTTGGCTGAATGTCGCTGCTGATACTGCGTTTCGACCACAACTCGGTTAATCTAGTATAGGTAGGCTGAAGAGGTCGCTAATCCGATTTTTTTTGAGCATACTAAACGTATACTGAACCAGCACCTAAATACCCACTTATTAAGAAATTATTAAATGGGATGTAAAATACACGGTGTGGTGATAGGAGGAGAACTGTGTTTCTGAGACTTGCAGAACAACACCGTAAATTCGTTCAAGATCTGGTAATGAACCTCCAAGCTTTAGCGATCGTGCTAGAGCATCGGGGTTATCTGGCATCCTGCTACACTTGCGGGGGTCAGATGAACAGTGCCTCATTTATGGTCAGTTTGACGGACAACCATCTGATTCGATTTTTAGTGTCAGATTACGGTATCACTTGGACTGAGATGCGGGACGACCGCGAACTCATGAAACTAGAAGGTGCAGAAGCTATTAGTCAGTTACAAGAACTGGCAAATCTCGTAAAGTATCAAATCCAACCTTCGGAAGCTACTTTAGCGACGGCGCAGTGATTTTAGCGAGTGCACGGTTCCGAGGAAGGCGACGCAAGAAAGTGGGTGCTTGTCTGCTAAAACCGAATCCCCAGCGAGTTAGTTGAGAGGGTTCATTTAGGTGCACAGTGATGGCTGCTCAACAGACAAGGGTGCTATCAGGGTGCCTTAAGACGGTTTAGCGCTCAGTCGATCGAAGTGAGCCTGGGCAGACGGCATACTTTATGCCAGAAGTCTCAAACTTGGAACCTCTAGTTTTTCTTCCCGAAGTTGATTCTCCCTTGAGAGCGATTAGCAAAATGTAGAAGTGGGAGTGCTCGTTGGCTGCGATGTTAATATTTCTCCCTTTGGCATTCAAAAATCAAGGAATTGAAATTAACTTTGAGCAGGCAGGTAGAATTTAACATCCACAGTGAGGATAAGGCTGTGAAGATTTGGTGAAGCGCATACCGGGGGCTATCGCCTAGGGGCGATTCAGCAGTCAACTGCAAAGCCGATAAGGCTTAATTCGAGCAATTACTGTGTGCTTGATGGTAAAACATCTTCATTTGTCTAAAATTGCTTGTTTGGATAGCCGCGAATTCTATGAGACTGTTGGCGAATCAATACTTTGTTTCCTTGGGGGGTTTAATAATGAGCTGCCAAGATGGCAAGTACGCCAAGAAGAAAGAAGAAAGAGAAACAGGGAAATAAAAATTAATTGCGGGTAATTAGCGGAAATGATCTAACAGGGGTGCGACGGGAGCAAATGTGGGGTGTCACGCTTCACGGATTCGCCAACAGCATCAGAATCTTCGCCCGGAGCTTTAATTGACACTAATTCCATTGTGGAAGCCCCACCAAACTGTTGTGTACCCCCTACACTCGTCCCAATTTCGGTTGCATCCGCAGTTGGGCCGACAGCGGCAGATGCTCTGAACCAATTGGCGGTAAAACCTTGGCTGATTTCGCCCCCCAGTGCTGAGAATACCAAACATAGTCAAGCCTCACCAGGGGAAAAGTTAATTTCCAGTTTAACTGTTTAACCAGTAAATTCAGATCCCACCCGTGAGGAAAAGTAAAGCCAAAACCCAGTCCTGCTTTTCGGAAAGCATCTTGCATAACGGCTCTCAAATAATAGTAGTCTTGAGACTGGTCAGTCAGATTAAAGTCCCCGGCAGCAATAGTCGGCAGCGTTTCTTTCTGGAGTCGCCGCACTAAATCTTGAATTTGTGCCGGTCGGTCGCCGTACTCGTAAACTGGGATTTTGAGGAAAGGCAAAATTTTATGCTGGCGAAACCACGGTGGGGTTGTTGAAATGTTATAAAGAACTACATCTTGCTGGTTCATTGCGATAATAGCTCGTTCCTGTGGTTCGTTCCCACCGGCTAGCTTTAACTTTTGGAAAGAGCGAATGGGATATCTGCTGAGAATCACATGGTATCCGCGCCCCAGGTGGTGCGGGTATAATGCGGCAAACTTAGAGAATACTTCTTTGGCGTAATCCTCCTTAATTTCTTGCAAACAAATGATGTCTGGTTTTTCTTCCTCAATTAGGTTGACCAAAGCTTGTGGGGATTTGTGATGCCAGCCGAGGTTGAGAGAAAAAATCTTGAGGGTTGGCTGGGAGTCAGTGATGTTCGTCGGCTGGGGAGAAAAGTAGGTGACGTGTAGCCAACCCAGCAAACAGAGGCTAGCCACAGATGAAACAATCGCGAACCAGCGTTTCTTTATGATAAAAAACCCTAGAATTGGCAGCAGGAAGATTGGCAAGAAAATCCAAGGAACAAAATCTCCCATCAAGGCAATCGGCCACAGCCTGTCCCAAAAGATCAGTCTCAGAATCAGATAGCTGACAATCAGTGCGGAGTAAGCGTAGGCGAGCAGTTGAGCAATTCGCTGCAAAAATCGGTAAGGCTTAATCATAGCGCCGTCTGCAATAGCATCCTCTTACGGGTGTGGGGACAAAAAACTGGATACTGCTCAGCTCAAATTAACTCAAATGGCCGCTCCCCGGCTGAGGCTAGGGAATACACTTCTCCTGTGTCCGGCTCTTTTATTTTATACAGACTTCTGGCGGCAAACAATGATTGAAAATCGCGATCGATATATTGCTATTTAGCGTAAGTTGTTGGTTAAATCAAAATTAGCGATCGCAAAGTTAGGAATCTCAAGCAAATGATAAATCTCAGCGAACTACTAGAACCCATCGCCAGTCAATTTCGCAGTCTAGGAATTCCCGAACCAATTACCCATTGGGGCCACCCTGTAATGATGGGGATCGTGGTAGTGGCGATGGGCAGTTTTGTCGGGTATACGGGATGGCAGGGACGTTTGGCCACAGATAAAGATGTCGCACTAAAAAGTCGCTCGGATCACCGCAAGCTTGCACCGTGGATGTTTCTGTTTCTAGCTTTGGGCTATACAGGCGGCTTGCTGTCGCTGGTGATGCAGCACCAGCCCGTCATGGAAAGTCCGCATTTTTGGACGGGTTCGGCAGTGCTGGTTTTACTGGCTATTGGCAGCTTGATTTCGCTAACGGGTTTTGCGGGCAATAAGCTAGCACTGCGCGCGGTTCACGCCTATTTAGGCACGACGGCCCTTGCACTTATGGTGCTGCACGCGGCTTTCGGTTTAAAATTGGGGCTGTCTATTTAGAAGAGGAAGAGGAAGGGGAACGGGAACGGGAAGAATGTAAGGAAAGAAATTTTGCTATAACTTACCCACGGGTAGCCAGAAACCGGTTTTTTTACCGCACTTCACGGCGTTTAGCCCTTTACTCGGGTTAAAAAACCCGGTTTCTTTGGTAAGGAGTGCATAAGTCCCGCATCGGTTTCCCAGAAATATTCCCCCTCTGAATTACTAATTAATGAATCAAGCAACGGGTGTCATTTTCTGCATTGCCTACATTTTGGGATTGATTTCTACAGCGGTTCCCTGGGGGAGATACGGGATATTTGCTTTGGGAATAGCGGTGGCGATCGCCCTGCCGAAATTGTTGGTAAAATTTACTAAAAATTCTGTCAAAATTACTAATAAAAGACGCACAAGGCAAAAAGAAAATACTCTTGAAGAACCCTTAGAGACGAGGGAAGAATTGAGTTTGTTGGAGAGGCTGCCGAGAGCGAAATGGGTGTGGGCAGTTGCGGGTTTAGTGGCGTTTCTAGGTAGCGTTTATTTTGCAGTTCGATCGCCCCAACCAGCAATAGATGACATCAGCAAACTGATTCCGGCTGGCGGCAACACTCAAGAAGTGGCGGTGACAGTTCGCGGTAGAGTTGCCAGTACCCCCCGATTGACTCGATCGGGTCGATCGCAATTTTGGCTAGAAACAGATTTAGTTAGCGAAATCAACGGCAGCGAGGGAGGAGCAGTTGTAAACCGCCCGGTATCCGGCAAACTCTACGTTACAGTGCCCCTGCTGCAAGCAACAAGTTTGTACGCCGACAATACGATCGCAGTAGTGGGCTCCTTGTACAAACCGCAGCCGCCGTCGAATCCGGGGGCTTTTGATTTTCAAGCATATTTAGCCAGAGAAGGAGCTTTTGCAGGGCTCAAAGGGCGTCAAATTGACTGGACGAGAGAAAAGGCGATCGCGGATGTAAATCGAGTTAACAGCCAAACGGCTGCTTTCTTGGAACCAAGCGGGATGCAGCCATCGAAAATTCAAGCGATGCGACAGCGGATCGTGCGATCGCAACTATCACAGTTAAATGTTCCCGAAGGGCCCTTGATCAGTGCGATCGCCCTTGGCAAACAAGCAGTAGATTTACCTTACAACATCCGAGACTATTTTGTGCAGGCTGGATTGGCCCACGCGATCGCAGCTTCCGGCACTCAAGTTTCGATGATTTTGGCTTTAGTTCTAGCTTTAACCAGGCGTTTTTCCAAACAATTGCAATTTAGCTTTGGCGTCGGTGCTTTATTTTTGCTCGTGGGGCTAACTGGCTTTGAACCATCAGTATGCCGCGCCGCTTTGATGGGATTTGGAACACTATTTGCTTTGGTGCTCAGCCGCCAAGTTAAGCCGCTGGGATTGCTGTTAATTGCTGCTACTATTTTACTGCTGGTTAACCCTTTGTGGATTTGGGATTTAGGTTTTCAACTGAGTTTTTTGGCGACTTTGGGGTTAATAGTGACAACGCCCCCGCTGATGGCAAAGTTGGACTGGATGCCGCCCGCGATCGCTTCGATTGTTGTGGTTCCGATCGCGGCTTCAGTTTGGGTGCTGCCGCTGCTACTTTACGTTTTTAGCGTGGTATCACCTTACAGCATTTTAGTTAATATTATTGCGGCTCCTTTGCTGTGGATTTTGAGTATTGGGGGGATGGTTAGCGCTTTAGCTGGATTGATTTTTCCGCCGGCTGGCAGTGTTTTAGCGCAACTGCTGGACTATCCGGCAAAGGGCTTAATTGCGATCGCCCAATATTTCTCGCAATTACCCGGTAATTCGGTAGCTGTCGGTCAAGTATCGGTGTTTCAGCTAATCGCGCTTTACAGTTTAATTGGCTGGGTTTGGATCGGGGGAAGAAGGAAGAAGGAAGAAGGAAGAGGGAAGAGGGAAGAAGGAAGAAGGAAGAAGGAAGAGGGAAGAAGGAAGAAGGAAGAAGGAAGAGGGAAGAAGGGTAAAAGTAGAGTTGTTTCGCTGCCGAGTTTTTCATCTGCTTGGATTTTACCGCTGGCGCTGGTGGCGGGAATAAGTATCATAGTTTTGCCAGCTTGGCACGTTCAATCATCTTTATTTCAAGTTACTTTGCTGGCGACATCTGGTGAGCCAGTTTTAGTAATTCAAGATAGGGGGAAAGTGGCGCTAATTAATAGCGGTGATGAAAATACCGTAAGGTTTACAGTGTTGCCTTTTTTGCAGAAGCAAGGAGTTAATTCTGTGAATTTTGCGATCGCCACTCACGGCCATTTAGGTTTGAGCAGTGGTTGGGGAAAATTACTAGAACGCTTGCCAATTAAAACATTTTATGATAATCATGCTCCGAAACAAATTCACCGTGGGAGTAACCAGGAATTTATGACGGCTGTGCAATCTCGCCAAGGCGTTTACTTTCCTTTAGAAACTAGCAGTACCGTCGATCTGGGTTCGACGCGGTTGCAGTTCGTGAATGCGGAGATTCCGGTGGTAGAATTCCTGGTGGGAAATCGAACTTGGTTGCTCGTCGGTGAAATGACACCGGAAGTGCAAAAAAAATTGGCAGCAACGGGAACCTTGAAGCAGGCTCAAGTGCTGTGGTGGTCAGGAAAAACCCTGACGGCTGAGTTCTTAAGCGCAGTTGGGCCACAAGTGGCGATCGCATCTGCTGACGAAATCGATCCAGAAACCGCAGCCCAACTGCGCCAAAGCAAAACTCAGATATTCTGGACAGGGCGCGATGGAGCCCTCCAGTGGACTCCAGCAGGGGGATTTAAGACCACTTTGGAATCTGAAGAAAATCAAACTTCTTTTTTATAAAGATTTACAATGTGGTGCACTGTGCGGTAAAATACTTTTAGCTCGCATCTCAAGTCAATTGGAGAGGTGGCAGAGCGGTTGAATGCGGTAGTCTCGAAAACTACTTTAGGGGTAACTCTAACGTGGGTTCAAATCCCACCCTCTCCGTACATCTCAGCGTCAAGCGTCAAGCGCGCACCTTATTAACCTAGGGTGCGCGCACTTTATCATATTATGAAATTCAACTCCACAATCTCAGTAGCATGACAACGGTTTTCATTTCGGTAAGGTAGAGGCTGAAAATCTCCAGGGAACTCTTAACTCAAAACCGGGTACAAAAAAAGGGAAAAGAGTTGGTAAAGCGGGCGGTTGCAAACCGCTGTCTCCATCAATAATAAGGTGCAGGCGGAGGATGGGGGAATTAGTCTAGATTCTTTGTTTCCCTAGTCCATAGTCGCTAGTTCCTAGCACGAAAACCCCTAGCCTGTTGCTCGTTCCCCGTCCCCCGTTTCCTGTTTCTTCTAATAACGTGGCTCGTAGTTGCGAGGCGGCACTAATTGCGCTAGAACCCTACTACGAATTGCTCACGCCGGAATAGAAATCATAAACTCCGAACCCTGCCCCAAAGAAGAATTCACTACTAATGTACCTCCATGTTTTTCCACAACAATTTGGTGGGCTATAGACAATCCTAATCCAGTTCCTTGACCCACAGACTTGGTGGTGAATAAGTGGTTAAAGATGTTTTCCTTGACTTCTGCCGACATCCCCACTCCATTATCCTGAATGCGAATCACAACCAGATTGTTGGATTCGCTCAGAGTAGTTTGAACCGTGATTTGATTAGGTAGGGCTTTAATTTCCTTAAAACTGCGTTCCTTATTTGACTCCTCCAGAGCGTCAATGGCATTAGCCAGCACATTCATAAATACCTGGTTTAACTGTCCGGGAAAGCATTTTACGAGGGGCAAGTTACCATACTCTTTCACAATGTCAATGGCAGGGCGGAACTCGCTGGCTTTTAAACGGTGCTTGAGAATTAGCAGAGTGCTTTCAAGTCCATCATGAATATTGAAAGAAACTGGTCGATCGCTATCTGCCCTCGAAAACGTTCTCAAACTCGTACTGATATTGCGAATGCGATCGACTCCCTCCTGCATCGAGCCAATCAATTTGGGCAAGTCTTCTCGCAAATACTCCAAGTCCATATCCTCAATTTCTGTTTCAATTTCCCCTCCCGGATTGGGAAATTTTTCTTGATACAAATCAATCAAATTGAATAAATCCCCCACGTATTCTTGAGCTGGTTGCAAGTTGCCGGCGATAAAGCCTACGGGATTGTTAATTTCGTGGGCTACACCTGCCACCAGATTGCCCAGAGCCGACATTTTCTCACCCTGTACCAATTGCAACTGCATCTGTTTGAGCTCGTGGAGAGACTGCTCTAGTTTTTGGGCATATTCCTGGGATTGCTGATACAGTCGGGCGTTTTGTAAGGAAATTGCTGCTTGGGAACACAGGATGTTGAGGATGGCGACGCGATCGCCCGTGAATACCCCGGTTGCTAAATTATTTTCCAAATACAAAATCCCCATCATTTTCCCTCGCTCGCTGATCGGAGTGCAAAGCAGGCTCTGAGGTTGGTGTTGGATAATGTAGGGGTCAGATGCAAATCTTGGTTGATTGCTAGCATCATCAAAAATCAGGGTTTCTTTTGTACGTTTGACATAGTTGATCAGGCTCAGAGGAATTACTTCGGTTTCTTCAACCGGAATTGATTGCAGAAGGCAGTCTTGAGGGTTTGTACAGTGGACGTTTATCCTCCAGTTTCCCTCTTCCTTCAAAATTAATGCTCCCGTTTGTGCTCCGGCATTCTTCACCACCACTTGCAGGAGGGTAGTGAGCAATTGATCGAGTTTTATTTCGCTAGATAGAGCTTGAGAAGCTTTGATCACTGTCGGCAAATCTACTAAGCTCCAACTGCTGGTACTACCGATAATTGTTCTATTACTATTAGAGATGGATGATTCACTATGGGTGGATGTGTGAATTGTTTCGCTCGGATTCTGGAGAGTTCGCTCCTGTTGCAAGATCACAGCCAGCAATTGGGGATAACGCTTTTCTAGATGGTCAATCTTTGCTTTTGCTCCCCAACGAGCGTAGGCATAGTAGGCATTAATTAGATAAGGTTGTGCGAATATTTCTTTCCCCCATTCCAAATAGAATTTAGCGGCTAGTTCGTGAGCTAGTGCTTCCTCATTGATGTACTCGTTTTCTTTAGCAAGAGCGATCGCTTTATCGTACATCTCGATCGCCTCTATTTTCTCACCTAAAACCCGATGCCGTTCTGCCTCCACTAGATAGAACTTATGCAGATGATTCATGGGGGCATGATGTGCCCATTTCTGCATTTTTTCTTGATTAGCTTGTACTCGGTCAAGAAGTTCCTTTTTCTGGGAAAAGGGAGTATTCAAGTATACCGACAGCCGCACCAGAGAATCATAGAAATAGAAGATAGCCAAAGTTATCTGTCCTGTAGCTGCACCCAAATAACTTTCTACTCGCTCGATGTTTTCCAGTGCTTCCGAGTAATGCTCAAATAAATAACAAAGTACAATCTTGTTCAAGTAGAGGTAATGAAGTGCTACTCCATGATTAGTTTGCTGGTGTAGTGGCAGCATTTTATCCTCGTCGTAAACTTCACCCTTTAAGTGACAGGGATTTTCCACCCGTCCCATCATGTTTAAGGCAGCTTGCCAAAATACTTCTACAAAATGAAGCGGTGTTTCTTGCTTAATTTTCAGCACGGCTTCCCAGTATGTTGCCATTTCTGGTTCCAGTTGCGTTAATGGCTTACCACTAAAATACGAGTGATTAATATATACGCTAATACTATAGCCAGCAAATTCTAACTCTCCGGTTTCCAGGCCAATAAAGTATCCTGAGAGCAAAAGTTCTACTGTATTCTTGAGATGTTCTTTCCAATGTTGAACGCCACCAGCAACTATGTACTGCGTCTTGGAAGCGATTGCTTTAGCATTTAACTTCGACACCAAAGATAAAGCTAATTGACCGAACTGATAGCCTGTATCTATATCTCCCATCGCACAGAGCAGATAAGCATACTGAGCATAAGCTGGGGGAGATACAGAAGCATTGCCATATAAGACAGATAAATCGACCTGTTTGCAAATTACTAAAGGCACTAGGGACGGCAGCGCTATGTAGGCAGAGGAAAATAGAGTTGACAGAATCCTAATAGTTGCTATCTGATGCGGATCTGTCATTTGAGGGAGATCGATTAAATTCTCAATTTGCTTTCCGCTCAAAATTGAAGTGGTTTGGGTCAGCGCGTGTCCGATATCAGATTGGTTTGGCGAGTTGGGAAACTCTATTCCGAGCAGCTTTAACACTTGTAGCCCCATACCTAGTGCTTCTTGTAGCTTATACTGCCCCATATAAGCTTGCATTTGCACTTCGTACACCCTCACTTTGTCCAGCAGCGATATAGCTTGTTGCAACACTCTTATAGCTAATATCTCCATTTCTTCAAAATCGCCGTTCAGATAAGCGGCTTCTGCTGCTTCTTCATGCAGCGTCAAAGTGAGTTTATACTGACTCTCCCAGCTATTTGCTGTTAGTAATTCTCTTCCCGCGTTCAAATATTCAACCGCAGCAGAATAGGCTGTAGCAGCTTTGGCTTTCTTTCCAGCAACCAGATTCAATTGTGCTAATTGCTCTTGTTCTGCTTCCTGGGTAATTAGCTCAACTCCCACATTTAAGTGGTTGACAATATCAAAGATTCTTTCTTCTCGCTCGGCTTCTGGCGTATTCTTTAATAACAGTTGACCGATTCTTAAGTGAGTCGATCGCTTTTGCTCTTCTGGAATCAAAGAATAAGCGGCTTGTTGGACGCGATCGTGTAAAAACTTGTATTTGGGTAATTGGTCCTGGGTAATGGGTAATGGGATAGATTTGTCCTTATGACCGTTTTCCCCGTTTTCATTCCCCTCTGTCTGGTAAAACTTATAAACCTCGCTAATGGGCAATATTAGCCCTTCTTGGAGAGCTTTCCACAGGTTAAGTGCAGTTTGCTCAGGTGATTTTTCATCCACAATCGCCAAGGTTGCTAGGTCAAATTGATTGCCAATACAGGCGGCTAACCTCAAAACTTCTTGAGTTTGGATAGGCAACTTCCGCAACTGAATTGCCACGAATTCTACTACATCATCTGTCAGCGCTAATGTTCGTACTTTGGCAATATCGCACTGCCAGTAACGGATCTCAAAATTAAATGAAATTAATCCATCTTCATGCAAAGATTTAAGAAATTGAGTGCTGAAAAATGGATTGCCTTTAGTTTTCTGATAAACCAGTTCGGTTAAAGGTCGTGCCAGCGCCTTTGAACAACCAAGAGTATCGGCAATTAAACCATTCACATCCGACTGCTGGAGCGGTGCTAGAGTAATGGTATTTACCGTTGCTGCGGCTTTTTCAATGTCCGCCAAGGTCAACATTAACGGATGTGCTGGAAAAACTTCGTTATCCCGATAAGCTCCAATTAAGAAAAGATAACTGCTCCCCACGTTGCTCATTAAAAGCTGTATCAACTTTAACGAGCCTGAGTCTGCCCATTGCAAATCATCCAAGAAAATAACTAGGGGATGTTCCTGGGTGGTAAAAACTTGAATGAATTTTTCAAACAGCAGATTGAAGCGATTCTGGGCGGCACTGCCGGAGAGTTCTGCTACGGGAGGTTGTTCTCCAATCAAAAATTTTAATTCGGGTACAACTTCCACAATTGCTCCCGCATTTTCGCCCATAGTGGCTAAGATTTCTGACTTCCACTGCTCAATTTTTGCGTCGGGTTCCGATAGCAACTGCCCGATTAAATCTCGAAACGCTTGGACAAAAGCTGAGAAGGGAAGGTTGCGTTGAAATTGGTCGAATTTGCCTTTAATAAAGTACCCGCGCTGCCGGACAATGGGTTTGTGAACTTCGTTGACGACAGCGGTTTTACCAATGCCAGAGAAACCCGCCACTAGCATCATTTCAGTGCTACCTGCACTCACGCGGTCAAAGGCGGCTAGCAGGGAGAATACTTCGCTTTCCCTACCGTACAATTTTTCCGGGATAAAGAAGCGATCGCACAAATCTCGCTGTCCTAATTTAAAGGATGCAATCTCTCCCGTCTCTCTCCACTGCTGCCAACAAGTTTCTAAGTCGTACTTGAGTCCTAGGGCGCTTTGATAGCGGTCTTCAGCATTCTTCGCCATCAGTTTGCTGACAATCTCAGACAGCACCAATGGAACGCTCTGGTTGACTATTGAGGCCCGGAGTGGTTGCTTAGCAAGGTGGCAGTGTACCAAATCCATTGGGTCATCCGTTTGGAAGGGTAACTTTCCTGTTAGTAATTCGTAGAATGTGACTCCCAGCGAGTAGAAATCTGTGCGGTAATCAATGCCTCGGTTCATTCGCCCAGTTTGTTCGGGAGATATGTAAGGTAAGGTGCCTTCGAGGACGTTGGGAGTTTGAATTTCTTGCGTTTCGCGCGGCAGCAGTGAAGCGATGCTGAAGTCAATCAGCTTGACTTCTTTGCTGCTGGGGTTAATTAGAATGTTGGCGGGTTTAAGGTCTTTATGGATGACTCGGTGGCGATAAAGTCCGTCAAGGGCGTTGGCAATTTGAATCGCAATAGGCAGAAACTCGCTAACGGGCAAGCCTTCTAGGAGTTCGTTGCTCTCGGATGCTAGACGAGCGAGATAGCTACATAAGGAAATTCCGCCAAAGTCTTCCATCACCAGAGCATAGTGGTTATGGTAGCTCTCCAGGCTGTATGCCTTGACACTGCCGGGGATATCTAAGTTTTTAGCAATGACGTATTGGTTGCGGAAGTGAACGAGTTCGTTGAAGCTGGGAAAGTCATTTCGCAGTAGTTTGATCGCGACTGGTTGCCCATTTGAAGAGCGAAGACCGCGATAAACTAGAGTTCGATTGCCTGCGTAAACTTCCTCGTTAATCTGATATCCGAGAACAAGATTTGTTATGCTAGCCATACCCAGTTATTCCTACTGCTTCTGTCAAGTCTGAAGCTTCTGAGAGTTACTATCTACTATTTTCGCTTGCTCTGCTGTGGTATTCAGTTAAGTACATTTTTCTTAACATATTTGGAACAAGAAATTAGGAAAGAGCGATTTAAAAAACCCGCCTTAATATTTTATGTAAAAGGTGTTGATACTTCTGTTGAGACTAAGTAGAAAATGACTCCGCGAACGCTGATTGAAGGACAGCAGTTAATTAAAGAGGAACTTCAGAGGCTAATCTCGTAGTTGCGAGGCAGCGCTAATTACGATAATTGTCCTAAAGACCTACTACAAACTGCTCATACCGGAATAGAAATAACAAACTCCGAACCCTGACCGAGGGAGGAATTCACCACTAATGTGCCTCCATGTTTTTCCACAACAATTTGGTGGGCTATAGACAATCCTAATCCAGTTCCTTGACCCACAGACTTGGTGGTGAATAAGTGGTTAAAGATGTTTTCCTTGACTTCTGCCGCCATCCCCACTCCATTATCCTTAATGCGAATCACAACCAAATTCTTGGATTCGCTCAGAGCAGTTTGAACCGTGATTTGATTAGGTAGGGCTTTAATTTCCTTAAAACTGCGTTCCTTATTTGACTCCTCCAGAGCGTCAATGGCATTAGCCAGCACATTCATAAATACCTGGTTTAACTGACCGGGAAAGCATTTCACTAGGGGTAAGTTACCATACTCTTTCACAATTTCAATGGCAGGGCGGAACTCGCTCGCTTTTAAACGGTGCTTGAGAATTAGCAGAGTGCTTTCAAGTCCATCATGAATATTGAAAGAAACTGGTCGATCGCTATCAGCCCTCGAAAACGTTCTCAAACTTGTACTGATATTGCGAATGCGCTCGACTCCCTCCTTCATTGAGCCAATCAATTTGGGCAAATCTTCTCGCAAATACTCCAAGTCCATATCCTCAATTTCTGTTTCAATTTCCCCTCCCGGATTGGGAAATTTTTCTTGATACAAATCAATCAAATTGAATAAATCCCCCACGTATTCTTGAGCTGGCTGTAAGTTGCCGGCGATAAAGCCTACGGGGTTGTTAATTTCGTGGGCTACACCTGCCACCAGATTGCCCAGAGCAGACATTTTCTCACCCTGTACCAATTGCAACTGCATCTGTTTGAGCTCGTGGATAGACTGCTCTAGTTTTTGGGCATATTCCTGGGATTGCTGATACAGTCGGGCGTTTTGTAAGGAAATTGCTGCTTGCGAGCACAGGATGTTGAGGATGGCGACGCGATCGCGCGTAAACGCCCCCGTTGTGAGATTATTCTCTAGATACAGAATCCCCATTACTTTGCCTTGATGGAGAATCGGAGTGCATAATACGCTCTTGGGTTGATGCTCCATGATGTAAGGATCGCCAGCCCAGGTGGTTTGAGTGCTAGCACGATCGAATACCAGGATTTCTTTTGTACGTTTGACGTAGTTAATTATGCTCAGAGGAATTGCTTTGCTTTCTTCAACTATAAGCGATTCCAAATGACAATCTTGGCGATTGGTACAGTGTACGGCAACTCTCCACTCTCCACCTTCATCCAAAATTAATGCTCCGTTTTGTGCTCCGGCATTTTGAACTGCTACTTCCATCAAAGTAGTCAACAATTGCTCTAGTTCTATTTCACTGGAGAGAGCTTGAGAAGCTTTGATAACTGTCGGCAAATCTACTAATTCCGAACTGCTGCTGGTGCTACCAATAATTGTTCTATTGTTGTTAAATAAGGAGGATTCACTATTCGTGGAAGTGTGAATTGTTTCGCTCGGAGACGGGCGACTTCGAGCCTGTTGCAGGATAGGAGCAAGCAATTGGGGATAGCGCTGTTCTAGATAATCAATCTTTGCTTTTGCTCCCCAACGAGCGTAGGCATAGTAAGCATCAATTAGATAGGGTTTGGCGAGTTTTTCTTTCCCCCATTCCAAATAGAATCTGGCAGCGAGTTCGTGAGCTAGTGCTTCTTCGTTAATGTATTCGTTTTCTTGGGCGAGGGCAATCGCTTTGTCGTACATCTCGATCGCTGCTACTTTTTGGTTTAAAACCCGATTTTTTTCTGCCTCAACTAGGTATAATTTGTGCAAAAAATTCATTGGGGCATGATCCGCCCATTTGTGCATTTTTTCTTGATTAGCTTGTACTCGGTCGAGAAGTTCCTGTTGCTCAGACTGTGGAGTATCGGCATACACTGCTAGCCGCACTAGAGAATCGTAAAAATAGAAGATGGCCATAATTATCTGCCCTGTACCTGCGCTCAAATAAGTTTCTATTTCAGTGATACTTTTTAACGCTTCTGGGTAATTTTCAAATACATAACAAAGCAAAAGTTTGTTTAGGTAGACGTAAAAAATTCCCACGTAATTCTTGGTTTGCTGATACAGTGGCAGCATTGTGTCTGCGTCGTAGACTTCTCCTTTTAAATGGCATGGGTTTTCGCTTCTTCCTATCAAGTTTAAGACAGCTTGCCAATAGATTTTCTGATAATTAAGTGCTGCTTGTTGGTTAATTTTACTAATCGCATCTGCGTAGGTTGCCATTTCTCGTTCGAGATGCGTTAGTTGCTTGCCCACAAAATAAGCGTAACAACTGTATTGAAAGATAGCATAACCAGCAAACTCTAACTCTCCGGTTTCCAGCCCACAAGAATAATCTGACAGCAAAGGTTTTAAAGTATTTCTGATGTGTTCTTTCCAAGGTTGAATACTAGAATGCACCATTGCGGATGTCTTGGCTTGGATTTCTTTGGCATTCAACTTTGACAATAGACGTAAAGCCAGTTGACCGAACTGATAGCCCCGCTCAATATCTCCAGATCCGCATAGAAAAAAAGCATATAAGGTATAAGCATAGGGAGACACAGAAGCATTCCCATGTTGGACGGATAAATTGACCTGTTTGCTCACTATTAAAGGCACCAGTGGCGGCAGCACTATGTAGGCAGAAACAAATACACTTAACAGCATCTTTATAGTGGCCAGTTGATGAGGATCTGTCATTTGAGGGAGATCGATTAAGTCCTCAGTTGGCTTGTCGCTCAAAATAGACGCTGTTTCCCCTAATGCCTGCCCAATATCAGCCGGGTTGGGTTCGGAAGGAAACTCTACCCCCAACTGCTTTAAAACTTGTAGTCCCGTATTCACAGCTTCCTGTAGCTTATTTTGCGTTATATAAGCTTGCATCTGGACTTCATATAGCTTCACTTTGTCCAGTAGCGTTTTGGCGCAGTTTTCCACGACTAATGCTAATTTTTCCATCTGGTCAAAGTCACCGCTTAGATATGCCACCTCTGCTGCTTCTGTATACAGCGCTAATGTTAGTTCGTATTGATTATGCCAACTATTTGCTGCCAGTAATTCTCTGCCAATATTGAAATATTCAACCGCAGCAGAATAGGCAGTCGCAGCTTTGGCTTTCTTTCCGGAAACCAGGTTTAACCGTGCTAATTGCTCCCGTTCTGCCTCTTGGGTAATTAGCTCAACTCCCACATTTAAGTGGTTGACAATATCAAATATTCTTTCTTCTCGTTCTGCTTCTGACGTATTGTGTAATAACAGTTGACCGATTTTTAAGTGAGTCGATCGCTTTTGGTTGTCAGGAATGAGGGAATAGGCAGCTTGTTGAATGCGATCGTGTAAAAACTTATATTTGGGTAATTGGTCAGGGGGAATTTGTAATTGCTGAGATTCCTTCCCCTTACCGATTACCGATTCGCTATCCCCCTGTGATTGATAAAACTTATAAACTTCGGTAACGGGTAAAATTAGCCCGTCTTGTAGTGCCTTCCATAAAGATGTTGCGGTTTCTACTGGCGAATTTTCATCAACAATTGCTAAAGTACCTAAATCGAACTGATTGCCAATACAGGCGGCGAACTTCAAAACTTCTTGCGTTTTACTTGGCAACTTTTGCAACTGAAGCGCCATGAATTCTACTACATCATCGGTGATGGCTAGCGATCGCACTCTAGAGATATCGCACTGCCAATAACGAACCTCAAAATTAAACTCAATCAGTCCATCTTCATATAACGACTTGAGAAACTGAGTGCTAAAGAAGGGATTACCTTGCGTTTTTTGATACACCAATTGTGTCAAAGGTGTGGCTAACTCTGTCGAGCAAACTAAAGTATCTGCAATCAGATAATTAATATGTGACTGTTGTAAAGGAGCTAAAGTAATAGTATTCTTCTTGGCTCCAGCCTTTTCAATTTCCGATAAAGTCAGCATCAAGGGATGCGCTGGAAAAACTTCGTTATCTCGATAAGCTCCAATTAAAAATAGATAGCAGTTATCAATGTCGCTCATCAGCAGGTGCATCAATTTCAATGATGCTGAGTCTGCCCATTGCAAATCGTCTAAGAAAATTACTAAAGGATGTTCTTTGGTGGTGAAGATTTGAATGAATTTTTCAAACAACAAGTTAAAGCGATTTTGTGCGGCAGTGCCAGAAAGTTCCGGGGCTGGCGGTTGCGGTCCGATAATACGTTCTAGTTCGGGAATGACTTCAACTATCGCCCCAGCACTATCGCCCAAAGCAGCCAAAATTTCCGATTTCCATCGCTCAATATTAGCATCTGTTTCAGATAGCAATTGTCCCATAAAGTCGCGAAAAGCTTGGACAAAGGCACTAAAGGGAAGGTTGCGTTGGAATTGGTCAAATTTGCCTTTAATAAAGTAGCCGCGCTGCCGGACAATAGGTTTGTGAACTTCGTTGACGACAGCGGTTTTACCAATACCAGAAAAACCAGAAACGAGCATCATTTCAGTGCTACCTGCACTCACGCGGTCAAAGGCGGCTAGCAACGAAAATACTTCGCTTTCTCGACCGTATAATTTTTCGGGCATAGTAAAGCGATCGCACAAATCTCGCTCCCCTATGGTAAAGTTAGTCAGCGCCCCTGTCTCTTGCCACTGCGATAAACAAGTTTCCAAATCAAACTTGAGTCCGATCGCACTTTGATAGCGAGCTTCAGCATTCTTTGCCATCAGTTTGCTGACAATCTCCGACAGCACCAATGGAACGCTTTTGTTGACACTAGAGGCCCGGAGCGGCTGTTTGGCGAGGTGGCAGTGTACCAAATCCATTGGGTCATCCGTTTGGAATGGTAACTTTCCTGTTAGTAATTCGTAAAATGTTACTCCTAGCGAGTAGAAATCTGTGCGGTAATCAATGCCTCGGTTCATTCGCCCCGTTTGTTCGGGAGATATATAAGGTAAAGTGCCTTCAAGGACGTTGGGATTTTGAATTTCTTGGGTTTCGCGCGGCAGCATGGAAGCGATGCTGAAGTCAATTAGCTTCACTTCTTTGCTGGTGGGGTTAATTAGAATATTGGCGGGTTTGAGGTCTTTATGGATGACGTGGTGGCGATGAAGTCCGTCAAGCGCGTTGGCAATTTGAATCGCCATAGAAAGAAACTCGTTAACTGGCAAGCCTTCTAGGGTTTCGTTGCTATCGAATGCTAGATTAGGAAGGTAGCTACTTAAGGAAATTCCGCCGAAGTCTTCCATCACCAGAGCATAGCGGTTATGATAGCTCTCCAGGCTGTATGCCTTGACAGTGCCGGGGATATTTAAGTTTTTAGCAATGACGTATTGGTTGCGGAAGTGAACGAGTTCGTTGAAGCTGGGAAACTCATTTCGCAGTAGTTTGATGACGACGGGTTGCCCATTTGAAGAGCGAACGCCACGATAAACTAGAGTTCGATTGCCTGCGTAAATTTCCTCGTTAATCTGATATCCTAAGAAAACTTTTGTGATGTTAGTCATACCTACGTATTCCTACGGCTTCTGTCAAGCCCGAAACTTCTGAGAGTTACTATCTACTATTTTCGCTCGCTCTGCTGTGGTATTCAGTGAATTACATTTTTCTTAATATACTTTGTGGCTCAAATTATGCAAACACGAGTTTAAAACAATACTTGAACTTTTTATGTAAGAGCTATTTATACTTGAGTTAACACTAAGTAGAAAACGAAGGAGGCTAAGGCTGATTAAACGACAGCAGTTGAGAAAAGAGGAATGTAACAGGCTAATCACGTACTTAAAATTATTTTTGAAACCGATGCTTGAATGCGATCGCCTATTAAATCTAATGTCGAGTTTAGCTCAGAATTTAATCACATCATGACAATTCGGGCGACTCTGCATTTAAAGCGCCCAGCAGAGGACATCGAGTTTGTGCGCCAGATGGCGGCTCGGTAGGGAGTCAGAGGCTCCAAGCTAAATTATTTGTCCAGATGCAACAACAAGCTGCCCCACTCTAATAAGTGAATCAGGAATTAAATGCCAAAGTTCAGAAGCAGACTGTGGAATTAGCCCAAGTCAATTATATTTCGCCACTCACATACTTACCAATTACCAATTACCAATTACCCCTTTGATGGTTTCACTTCCAATACCTGCGCCAGTGAAACAAATTTTCCCACAAATTCTGCATAAAAGTATTGCGGCCCAAGCGCTGCGACTCCCAAACAGCAGCAGTTTGACCGTTAATTGCCGAAAAACTCGACCAAACATAAGGAAGTTCGGCGATCGCCTCAACCTTCATCCCGTGACGCACAGCCAAGGCGATCGCGTGAATTAACTCAGCAGCTTGCGGCCCCACAATACTCGCTCCCAAAATCTCCCCGTTGCGACGCCCGACAATCTTACAAAAACCAGTTGTATCCCCGGACATTTGAGCTCTTTCAACATTCTTGAAATATTCCCGACAAACAATGAGATCGTCTCCAAAACGCCGCCTTGCTTGCGCTTCAGTCAAGCCAACCCTCGCCAATTGCGGATCGGAAAAAATCGCCCAAGGAATCCCGCGATAATCTATTTGAAACAGCGGCAAAAACAAAGCATTTTTCACAGCAACCGCAGCTTCGCAATTAGCGATATGAGGGAACGGATAACCCCCAGCAACATCGCCGATCGCATAAATGCGACGATTAGTTGTTTGCAGCTTTTCATTTAAAATCACCCCCCGATCGCTGAACTTAACCCTAGCCGCTTCGAGATTTAACGATGTAAAATTGTGCCCTCTACCGGCGGCCAGAAAAATCTCCTCAGCTTCGATCGCCCTTGGCCCAGCTTGAATCCACTTTTTACCCTCAATCACCCTCGCTTGAGTCACCTCAGTTCCCGTCAAAATCCGCACTCCTTCAGCTTCCATTGCAGCTTGCACCAAGCCAGCAGCCTCTCGATCTTCTTTAGCCAAAATGTGCGAACTTTTCACCACCAAAGTGACAGCAACCCCCAGCCGAGCAAAAGTTTGAGCCACTTCGACACCGCTGGGATCTGCGCCGATTACAGCCAAACTTTTAGGCAACTGTGGAAGTTTTGCTAATTCCCCGACAGTTTCCGAAGTAAAAAAGCCAGCAGACGAAAGTCCTTCAATATTGGGAATCGCCGGCAGAGTTGGACAAGCTAGCAAATAACAGAGCGATCGCAATTTCCGCCCGCCCGCCACAAAAGCCAAATCCGGTTTCGCCACAAACTCGCCACTGCCAAAAATAACATCGACCCCGCGAGCAGCCAAAACGCCGAGATCATCAATTTCTGACAAATTAGAAACAACACCGTCGGCCCACTTCAGAACCCCCTCAAACCCCAATTTGATCGGAATGGAGGAATTAGCGACTTCCCAGCGAAGCCCCAATTGCTGACGGCTGATCTGCTGGGCAAAACGAGCAGCCTCCCTCAAAGTTTGGCTGTATCTCAAACCAAGGTCGATCGACTCTTTACCCCTTGTCGGCAAATCTTGCGAATTACTTAGCGGCTCCACCAAAGCAACGCGAGCCGGAAAATTAGTTGCAGTCAAAGCAGCATAACGTCCGGCCGGAGTTCCACCAATAATCACTAAATCATAGTCAAGCATAAATAAAAAAGTCAGTAGTCATTAGTCATTAGTTTAGGACGATCCGCGCGCCGGGTCACAAACCCGGTTTCTTCCTAGATATTTCGCTGCAAAACCCAATATTTATCATAGAAACCGGGTTTCTTCGGGATGTCCGCTCAAACGACCAATAACATTGGTTTGTCAACTTTTATTGGTTGTTAACAGTCAACAGTCAACTGACGAATAACTTCGGAAAGTCCAGCAATTAGCTGCAGATTGTCCGCCCTTGAGCGCACAGCCACCCGAAAAAATCGATCGCCCAACTCAGGAAAACTTAAACAATCCCTAATCAAAATCCGGTGTCGTTCCAACAGACTTTTTTGAATAGAAGAAACCGACATCGATGACTCAACCAACAAAAAATTAGCCGCCCCGGCAATTGGCTGCAAACCCGGCAAATTAGCCAAACCCTCAAATAGCTCTCGGCGAGCAACAGGCAGCCAATCCCAAGTTTGCCGCTCAAAAACAGTATCTCGCACCACAGCAGCAGCAGCAGCAGCAGCCAAAGCATTGACAGGCCAAGGATCGCGCTGCAACTGCCAGCGGCGCAGAATATCGGGATGGGCGATCGCACAGCCCAAGCGCAGTCCCGGCAGAGAATAGAATTTAGTGAGCGATCGTAAAATCACCAAATTCGGAAACTCCTCAACAGCATCGATCAAAGTTTCCCGCTCAGAAGGCGGTAGAAAGTCCATAAAGGCCTCATCCACCACCACCATACCTAACTGCTTCACATAAGGCAAAATCGCCTCTCTACCAAACAGCAAACCCGTAGGATTGTGCGGGTTGTTCAGCAGCAAACCTTGTCGATGGGCATCGATAGCAAGAGGAACTGGGAGACAGAGAGAAGGGGAGACAAGGGAACGGTTAGAAACAGACAAATCATCGGTTTCTAATCGGCTTCCAGCCTCTGCGTCCAACGATTGGAGTTCCAAAGGGCATTCCAGCACCTGCGCGCCGAAAGCCAAAAGAGCCCGCGAGTAATCGCCAAAAGCCGGAGTCACCACATAAGTCGCCTCCAGCTTCGACAAATCCCAAGCCGCCCAAGTCAACAATTCCGCCGAACCATTCCCCGGCAAAATCCAATCTCGGTCAACATTCAAAGCCTCCCCCAAAGCAGTCCTGAGCTCCCCATAATCCGGATCGGGGTAAGCCGTCAGACTGCTCAAGTGTGCTTGAATCGCAGCCAGGGCCGACTCAGGAGGGCCCAAAGGACTGATACTCGCAGAAAAATCGAGAATAGCAGAGGCAGGGCAGCCTGCCAGTGCGGCTGCCCAAGCTAAATTCCCACCGTGTACAGGTCTAATCAAGACTCAGTTCGCCAGCTATTCCGCGTTTTTCGGGGGTGCAACTCTGTCCTTAAACAACTTCCCTGCGGAAAATGCAGGAACTCTGGTTGCCGGGATTTCCATCTTGTCGCCAGTTTTGGGATTGCGACCCTCGCGGGCTTTGCGTTCCCGCGACTCAAACGAGCCAAAACCGACCAGCGTCACCTTGTCGCCATCGGAGACAGCTTCCATGATTGCTTCCAGGGCCGCACTCAAAACAGCATCTGCCTGTTTTTTCGTCACGCTAGCCTTTTCCGCGACTGCATCAACCAATTCACCTTTGTTCATTGCGAACTCCTTCTGGATTTGCAAAATTACGTTAAACAGAGTTAGTTCAACTATTAGCCGTGAGTTATCAACTGGATTGAGGTGTGGCTTGGGAGGTTTGGGTGGTTCCCGATTGCTCCCGTCCGCTTCCCCGAATCACAACTCCTGCTGAATACCAATTACCCTAGGGTAATTGGTCAGAAAAGGAATTTTTGTTTCTAATTGCTGAAAACCCCACAGCATCTAATTTTCACTGCATTATTCTAAAGTCTTGCCGACCGTTATGGATCGGTGGAACCTTTAATTTATATGGATTTGGACAATTTTTTTAATTAATCCCAAAATTTAGGTAAAAAAATACCACCTTGGAGACAAGATTTCTCGCCTCGGTGGATTTCTGAGCAGAAAAAAGTAGAAATAGAAGGAATAAAATGTCATTTGTCAAGGGCTAAAGGAAAACTTTTTTCCTTCTACCTTCTTTCTTTCTCCCGTGGGGGAGGGCTGTTTCATTCTCCCGAAACCCGCCAGGGGCTGAAGTCCCTGTCTCATAGCTGAAGTCGTCTGAAGACGACTGAAAGAGTGATTTATAGTCCTATTTTAGAGGACTTTAGCTTTGAGGCAGGGGTTGAAACCCCTGCCGGACTGTCGGACTCAGGGTAAAGAGGGTGGAAAGTTGACAGCAAGGAATTTTTCCTTACTTCCTACTGTCTCGGCTGGACTGGCTGACTGCGCTGTAACAGTTGGCGCGCGTCGGGACTGATGCTGTTTTGGTAGCCAAAGTTCGATCGATCGCTATCATCCAAAATCTGCGGTGTCAGCAATACAATCAACTCCGCCCGCTGGTTAGCCTTATTGGTACTCCTGAACAGCGAACCGATTATCGGCAAATCTCCCAAAATCGGAATCTTGTTCGCTATAGTCCGTTCTTCGTCGCGGATAATCCCCGAAACAATCAAAGTCTGACCGTCCCGCAGGCGAATTAGCCCCGATTGCAACGATCGCTCGCCCAGCAAAACGATACGATTGATGTTCTGACCAGTGGAAAGGTCTTGAGTGCTGCCGGGTGTCCTGATAATCGGGTTCACCCGCAGAGAGACAAAGCCATTATCGTCAATCCGGTCGATCGCCACCCCTAACTGCAAACCGGCCCTGTCTTTGACTGCCGTTGTTGTTGTGGTACTTGTATTTCCGGTGCTCTGCGTTTGCTGTGTGATGTTAGTAATCACCTCATCAGTAATATTCACATTCGCCGTTTCCCCTTCTTGAACCACTAGAGTCGGATCTGTCAGGATTTTGCCATTGTTGCTGACAATACTTGCCTGCAACGTAGACAGGAACCTCCTGGGATACTGGAACAGCGGGAATAAGGCGAAAGTTGCATCTCCCGCAGTTGGTGGCGTTCCTGGGTCGTAATCGCTAATTCCAACTCGCGTGGGGTCAGTGGTAATTGGGGAGATCGGCCGGAGGAACACACCTTTGCGGCCGTTCGCTGTCAACGGTACGGTAAATCGGCCGTTCGGATCGAAGAAAGACTCCTGGTCTCCAAACGGAAGCCCGACGATCGGCCGATTAGTTATGCCGTTGACAGCAGTGTCTCTAGCGGGCGGATTGATGCCACCAAAATTGAGACTTGCCGCCCCCTCGTCATTGACAAAGAAACTGTTATTAATTCCGAAAGAGAAACTGCTGCTGGTGTTGTTGTTTCCCGCCAAGTTGATATCGATCACCTTGACGTTGACAGCGACTTGACGGCGACGCAAATCTAGCTGTGTCAAGAAAGCCACAGCCATGTCAACTTTGCGCGGGTCTCCCACCAAAGTGATGGAATTGAGTCGAGAATCCGCCAGCACCGACAGTCCCCTCAGCAAGAGCGGCCCCGTGCCTTCCCTAGCGCCGATCGCCTTAATGTCCGGTTCCCTAATTTCTACATCCCGCGCCGCATTTCCCTGACCCACGCTTTGAATCGTCACCCGAGTAATCGGCAGTTGAGTTTCCGCGCCTTGAGCACTCAAAAAGTTAGCTGCATCCGTAGAGCGAACTTGATTGAGCCGCAGAGTCCGAATGATAATATTGCGCGAGTCGATCGGCAAGCTAGTCCCTACAAAAATCGTCCGCCCCTGGCGGTTAGCTTGCAGCCCGCTGAGCCGCAGCACGTAATTAAAGACATCTTGCACCGACTCATTTTCGATGTCCAAAGAAATCTTCGGCCCTTCATCTGAACCGGAGGCTCCCGGCTGACCAGGCACTGCGGGCTGGCCAGGTTGAGCAGGGGCCCCCCCACCTGTAAAAGCAATGTTCAAGCCCGCAGCGCGAGCCAGCAGAGCCAAAACGTCCCGGACTGGGGCATCCCGCAGCACCAAGCGGGGGATGCGTTCTCCCGAACTCAGTTCAATATTTCCCGCGCCTGGGGCGATGTTAGACACCGCGATATCTCCCAAGGGCGGAGCAACTGCCCGCGGCTGGAAAGGCGCAGCCTGATTTGTCTGGGATTGTATTTCGCTGGGGAGGGGGGGGCGATCGTTTCTGGTAACACTAACTTCGGGATTTGGCAGCAGCACGCCTGGGTTTTGCGAGGTGCGGACTTGGGGAGCCGGCGGGGGGGCTGTTTGGCTCAGTGGCAGTCCCGGAGGCGGCGGGGGTAAAGTTTGGGCAGACTGTACTGTACCACCCTGTCCGGCTACATTGAGGACGATGCTTTGGCCTTGTCCCGGCACAATTTGTCCGTTGGGAACTCCGTTGGTGCCGGCTACCACAACGCGGATGCTGTTAGCCTCTACCTGGCTGATTTCTACTGAAGAAATTCCCGGAGCGGGGTTATCTTGACGGAAGCTGTTGCCTTGTGGCAAGCGGAGCTGGGTGTTGATAATTGTGGCTTGGTAAGTATTGCCGTTATTGATGGCGAAAACTTGCGGGCGATCGCCCTTTTCTGTCGCCAGCACAATATTTACGCCATTATTGCCTTGACTTACTTGCACTCCTGTGACTTGAGTGGGCGCTGCCCAGACGGGGGCTTGGGCGATCGCAACTCCTGCCACGCTGCATAAGAGTCCTCCACTTAACCGTAGATGCTGTTTCACGTTCTCTCCTCCACTACACTTTGTTATTTGTTGTTCGCAGTCTTTTGTCGGTAGCTGCTAAACTGACTAAAATATTCTCGATTCGAGCCTTTTTAAACGAAGAAGTTATGCCCTTTTCGATTTTAGATTTTCGATTGGGAATAACAGATGACATAGGGGTTAGAAGCTATCCTACAGCAATCCTCGCATCATTTGTGTATTTTTTACTCCCTCCCCTTTGTAAGGGGAGGGTTGGGGTGGGGTAAAAAAATTACGACTTTTGCAAGGATTGCTATAGAGTTCCATTACTTTTGGAAACTGGTATTAGAAGAAATTAGATTTTAGGGCCAATTTTTGATTGCCATCTAAAAAATATTTTTCTGGCCTTCATACTTTTTTGACTTCTACCTTCAATCTTCCCATTTCAACCTTCTGCCTTCTTGTGAAAGAGCCATTGGGAATAGCTAATATCTATCCGCCCAACTACAGCTACTTAGCACCAGGACTCGGAGCCGGAGTTGGCGGTTTTTCTTCTTGTTTTAACGGCAGCAGCGCGTGCAAGTCAAAAGCCGTTTTAATTTTAGTGGGTGGCTGTTCCACAGGAACTATTTTCCCTTTCAAAAAATCCACTTCAATTGGCTGATTTGATGCTAGCAATTCCGATCTCAAATTCCTAACTACCAACAGCGACTGCATCAACTCTAAGTTACGCATAAAATTGCGGGTTTGAGCGAAAGTGCCTTCAAACTCTACCTTGAATTTTTTGCGTCTGAGCTTGCCAGCCAGGGATGGTCCGAAGGAGGTATCCGCCAGAATATCAGGGTCTGGAGCTCCGGGCGCGGCGGTTGCTGCTGCTGGGGGCATATCCGGCTCAAATTTGGTAATTTTAGCCTTGAGGTCATCTCCTTGCACGCCGGCGTTGATTCTATTAACCAGTTGGGTCATGTCAAGCAAAAGCGTGTTGGCGCTGGCGTCGCTGGCAAACATTGCCGTCACGTTTGCCCGACGCTGTTTTGCTTCTTCTTGCTTTGCTTCTGCTTCTGCCTTTTTTTGAATTTGAGTTTGCAATTGCCGTTGCGTTTGCTCGCTTTCGCTAAGTTTTTGCTTGAATTCGCCGATTTTTTGGACTTCGGGAAGTACGAACTGGTAGCCAATGCCACCGGCAATGACGAGGCCGAGAACCGCGATGCCGATTGCTTGGACTTGGGGTGTCAGCTTAATGCCGAATATTTCCTGAGCCCCTGTCTCTTCTGCTTGTGCGCCGCTGGGAATAAACTGATTTGCTGTCATTGTTTTTTCACCTCTGGTTTTTGTGGTTCTAGCACTCCTTTTTCTTGAAGTGTTTCTATCCGTATTGCTAGCCCGTCTGCTTGCTTGCTGCGGAGCTCGGGGAGCAACTCGGAGGCCCCCGTCGGGCTGAGCGTCGTTTCAATTTTATATTCCACCACCGGTCGCAGTTTGGGAAGTTCTGGTGGTGCTGCGTTTTGGTTGCGTACTTGTAATTGGGCGGGGTTGTTCTTTAATGTGGCCGCTACCAGTTTGGTATCGGTGTTGAGGAAGAAAGGAGAGCGCTGGATTAGCAGCATAAAGTCGTTAACTTGGGCAAAGGTACTGGCTATCCCTGAAATTTGTACTTTTGCTGCCTGCTGCGGGACGACGGGGGGGAGAGCTGCTGCCGGGGGGGGGCTGGCTGGGGACGGACTCGCCCCTGGGGACGGGCTGGCTGCGGGGGTGGCTGCGGGGGGAGGGGGTGCTGCTGCAACGGGGGAGGGACTCGGGTCGATTTGCTCGATTTTGCCAATTTGCACTCCCGCCGGAGTGCGGGCACTTAGGTCTTGCAGCATGGCCGACCAAGGTTTAATTTGGTCGAATACTCCGGCTAATGCTTTGTATTCGGCGGTAACTTGGTCGGTTTCGGCATTGATGGCTTTGATGACGTTGGCTTGAGTGTTTAACGTTGCCAGTTCTTGGTCGATGGCTTCTTGTTTTGTGGTCAAGTTTTTATTTTCGTTAATCGCCCACCACCCGACGCCCAGGACGGCGGCGTTGACCCCGAAGGCAAACAGCACCGCCCCATATATGGGCAGTTGGTCTTTGGCTCCACCGGAACTTTTTTTAGCTGGGCTTTTGGTTGCAACGGGTTTGTAGTCCGGACGGTCGTTGAGAAAATTAATATCTAGGCTGTACATGGCTTCACTCGATTTTATAGCAGAAGGAAGAAGGTAGAAGGCACAAGGTAAAAGGTAGAAGGCACGAGGTAGAAGGTAGAAGGAAAAAGTTATCTACCGCTTATGTTTCAGCAATTAAGAAGGTCCTAACAGTCTTGGCTGTTGCTATAGATTTAAATTTGAAATTTTAGATTTTAGACAGAACCCAAGATTGCTGGTACAAGTGAAGGATTTATTTAGGGAGAAAGAAACAACTTTCTGCCTTCTACTGAAGGAAGGGGCTGCTTCTACCTCAGATATATTCTACCTTTTACCTTCTACCTCCAATATTCTACCTTCTGCTTTCTGCCTTCTTCTTTTGGAAGGGGTTTTCACCTAAAATTCTCAAATCGGTTTTTCTCTCATCTAAAACTGTTAGGTCACATAACCTCCCTTAGTCCTAAACCTAGGGCAACTCCTAAACCTGCTCGCTGTTCTGGGGTAATTTCTTGGGTGATTTCGAGTCCTAGGGTTTCGATGGGATCGACTTGAGATGCCGGCAAGCTTAATCTTTGCATAAAAAATTCGTCTAGTTTGCCGATCGCAGCTCCCGGGCCTGCTAGCAGCAGTTGCGCTACTTCGAGTTCTTCGCTCTGGTTGAGGTAAAAGTCTACTGAGCGGCGAAGTTCGTCTGCTAGTTCTCCCAATACTTTTATCATCGCATTTGTGCCGGGATTGGCGTCTCCCGATGCCCCCATTGTATCTGTGACTGGCAGGGTCATGCCTTGCAGTTCGCTGGTGTCTCTGGTTGGCGGCAGGTTCATGGCTTGGTTGAGGGCGGTCTGGATTTGGTAGGTGCCGATCGGGATGGTACGGTTGAACTGAGGTATGCCGTCCACTACTATAGCTAACTCGGTGCTGTCAAATTCTATGGCGGTGAGAACTGCTGCTTCTTGGGAGGAAAATTGTTGCAGTTGGTCTTTGAGGGTGCGGATTAGGGCAAAGCTGGTTACTTCTAGTACGTCTATAATCAGTCCGGCTTCTTTGAAGGTTTCGATGTATGTGTCGGTAACTTCTCTGCGGGTGGCTACTAACACGACTTGCACTTTTTCTACTCCGTCGTCATCTACAAAAAGGCCTATTTTTTGATAGTCTACGTCGGCGTCTTCTCTGGGAAACGGCAAGTACAGTCCTGCTTCTGCGTTCATGTAATCCCGCAGTTCTTCTTCGTTGAGCTCTGCGGGAACAGGGATTAAGCGGATGACCGCTTCGCGGCCGGGAATGGCTGTGGCTACTCGCTTGGCTTTGATTTTGTTTTCGGCGAGGACGGCTTTTATTAGTTCTGCCATTCCCGGCGGATCGACTATTTGTCCTTCTTGTATATAGTCTTCTGGAACTTCTATTGAGGCTAGGATGCCTAATTTTAATGCCTGAGCTTTCTTTTCGAGCTGAATGATGTTGATGCGGTCTGGGGCTATTTCGATCCCGATTCCTGGCTGGCGTTGGGAAAGTAGACCTTTGAAAAAGTTAACCATGTGATTGGGTCGTCGGTAATTGCTATTTTTTTCTTTTGTAGTTGGCCAGCCTGATTCAGCGCGCCCGGTGTTGGAGGGTTGGTTTCCCACTGCCGAAAGAGTGCTGTAATCTCGGTATCCCGCCGTAGCTCCGCAGCTCCGTCTGTGTTGCGCGATCGCTAGTTCCGATTTTATGCTATCCAATTTACTTGACAATAGCTATTCTGCTACGAATGTCAATAAATTCCAGCTCGATCGACCGAAAACCTGCCGATTCTGCACAAAAACAGACTATCTCGCTCCTGGGCCCAGGTACAAAACTCTGTTACTGACTCGATCGCGCTTGATTCGGGCGATCGCTTTTTTGTCTAACGGTTCCCATAACTCTCAAATTTTATTCTATGAAACGTAAATCTTGGCAACTGTTTGCTGTTTTTGGGCTAGTGGGGCTGCTGCTGGCGGCGGTGGTGAGTTGCAGCAAGCCGGCTGTTAATTCCCAGGCAAATAATACGCAGGCAATCGAGTTCTGGACTATGCAGCTTCAACCTCAGTTTACTGAGTATTTCAACAAGACGATCGCCGGTTTTGAAGCGGAAAATCCGGGGGTGAAGGTGCGTTGGGTGGACGTTCCTTGGTCGGCGATGGAAAGCAAGATTTTGGGGGCTGTTTCGGCGAAAACTGCGCCGGATGTGGTGAACCTAAACCCCGATTTTGCTTCGCTGTTGGCGGGACGCAATGCTTGGCTGGATTTGGATTCTCGCATTCCGCAGCAAGTTCGATCGCTCTATCTCCCGAATATCTGGAAAGCTAGTATGCTCGACGGCAAGAGTTTTGGCATTCCTTGGTATCTCACGACTGGGGTGACAATTTACAATACGGAGTTGTTAAAGAAGGCTGGAATTGCTAAGCCTCCGGCTACTTATGCCGAGTTGGCAACAGTTGCCAAGCAGGTGAAGGAAAAGACTGGTAAGTTTGCTTTTTTTGTGACTTTTGTGCCGGAAGATTCGGCGGAAGTTTTGCAATCTTTCGTGCAGATGGGTGTGCCTTTGGTTGACGCTAAAGGCAAGGCGGCTTTCAATACTGCTAAGGGCAAAGCTGTTTTTCAGTATTGGGTAGATTTGTACAAGGGCGGACTTTTGCCGCAGGATGTTTTGGTGCAGGGACATCGCAGGGCGATCGAGCTTTATCAAGCTGGGGAAACTACTTTTTTAGCTTCGGGCCCTCAGTTTTTGAAAGCGATTGCTGAGAATGCTCCGAGTATTGGTGCTGTTTCGGCTGCTGCGCCTCAAATTACGGGGGAAACAGGCAAGAAGACTGTGGCGGTGATGAATTTGGTTGTGCCCCGCGACAGCAAGCGTCCTGATGATGCTGTTAAGTTTGCTTTGTACGTGACTAATTCTCAAAATCAGTTGGCTTTTGCTAAGGCTGCTAATGTTTTGCCTTCTACGGTTGAGGCTTTGCAGGACGATTATTTTAAGACAGTTTCTGCTGATGCTCCTGCAGCCGATCGAGCTCGGGTTGTTAGTGCTTCTGGGTTGAGTTCCGCCGAGCTATTGATTCCGCCTTTGAAAGATGTTAAGAAGTTGCAAAAGGCGATTTATGACAATTTGCAGGCGGCAATGTTGGATGAGAAGTCGGTAGACCAAGCTGTTGCTGATGCGGCTAAGGCTTGGGATCAAAGGTAGTTTTTTATTGAAGCTGGGGCGGGATTTTTTTTGATCTCGCCCCTTGCTTTTTTGGGCTACTTGACGTATTATTAAAGAATGGGAATCTGTGTCGCCATATATAAGAGCATATATAAACTTTTAAGTTATTAAATGATTAAATTACCGCCTCTTCACAACGCGGAGTGGGAGGAGAACTCTGGATAAGTCAATCTCGACTATTTTAGAGGTAAATGTTTGTTGATAAGAACGCTCGCTCATCCCAGAAACCGGGTTTATTTATCCCGTGCGATCGCCTTTCTCAATTCAGCTTGATTGATAATTGGTAGGAATATAGCCTGAATTCCTCAAATATTCAGAAATTTGACTCGTGTTAAAATCAAAGCTCAGATCGGAATAGGATAAAATTCTTATGCCAGCGATGACACTCAAAGATTTAAACCAAGTTCAAACCCTTTTTTCCGAAGCGGGTTTAGATTACAAAATAGAACTAGAAGACGGGAGACTTTTAGTTATGGGGCCATCAGACATCGTATCCAGTGAAATCAGCAGTATTTTGATTCGCTTGCTGGGTAACTGGGTTTATCCCCGTCGCTTGGGGAGAGTCTTTGACTCCGCAGGCGGTTTCATTATGCCGGATACGAATGTGAAAGCGCCGGATGTTTCTTTTGTGCGCGCCGCCCGCTTGCGCCAAAGTCCGCGTTATTTTGGAGAACTTGTCCCGGATTTGGTTGTTGAGATTAAATCTTTGAGCGATCGCATTAAGCTTATAGAAACCAAGGTTTTGAAGTTTATAGAATTGGGTGCGATCGTCGGAATTATGATCGATCCTGATGAAGAAACAGTGACTATTTATCGCTCTACAGGTGAACCGACTATTTTAGGAAATGGCGATATCTTAACAGTAGCAGAACTTTTTCCCGGTTGGGAATTGCCCGTTTCGGAATTGTGGCCTCCTATCTTTACTGAGGAAGAAACACAATTCTGATGCGTTTAAGCTTGGGATTGTTGTTGTTGCAGAAAATAGCCGACGAGATAAAGGGAACCGCAAAGGATTGTTAGGTTGTCGCCTGTAACAGCAGCGTCTAAGGCCGTTGTTAAGTCGGGGAAGGTTTGACAGAGAGTTAATTCGGGGCAGATAATTTGAGCGAGGGTGGCTAATTCTGCGGGGGATGATGAGTTTTGATCTGGTACCGGTACTAGGTAAAGCCGATCGCCCTTTTTGAGTAATGCTTTCAAAATATCGTCGCAGTCTTTAGTCGCAAGAATGCCGATTACCCAGTTAATCGGTGACGGGTGATTGTTCAGGCGATCGACATATTCACGCAGGGCGATAGCTGCGGCGGGGTTGTGCGCGCCGTCAATTAATATGTTGCGGTTTTTCCAAGTTGTCTGCTGGAGTCTTCCGGGCCATTGGGTTTTGGCGATACCGTTTTCGATCGCGGTTGGGGAAATTTGCCATCCTTGGTTTTGGAGAGTTTGCAAAGTTGCGATCGCAATTGCTGAATTCATTAGTTGAATTTTTCCCAGCAGCGGCAATTTATATTTTATTTTAACCGCATTTGGATTTAACTGATATTCTGCGAATCCTTGTCCTAAATCTATTGCTGGTTTTACCCAAGTTGCCGGACAGTCTAATTCTTGAATGCGTTTTTCTACTACTATTCTAGGTGATTCTGGCAATTCTCCGATCACTGCCGGACATTTTGCTTTAAGAATTCCCGCTTTTTCCCCAGCAATATCTGCGACGGTGGGGCCGAGTATTTGCCAGTGTTCAAGACTGATAGAAGTAATGACGCTAGCGAGAGGTGTTTCGCAAACGTTAGTCGCGTCTAATCTACCTCCTAATCCAGTTTCTATGACTGCGATGTCGGTTTTTTGTTCGGCGAAATACAGCCAAGCTGCTGCGGTGATTATTTCAAATTGAGTGGGAGTTTCGGTGTTGTTTTCTGTGGCGGCGACAACTCGTTCTAGACACTGTTGCAATTCTGTTGAGGAAATCGGTTTTTGGTTGATGCAAATTCTTTCTGTCCAATCGATTAGGTGCGGGGATGTGTAGCGCCCAACTCGATAGCCTGCTTCTGTTAGTACGGAAGAGAGATAAGCGCAAACGGAACCTTTACCATTTGTGCCGGCAACGTGGATAATGGGTACTTGTTTGTGAGGGTTGTCTAGTTTTTGGAGAAGTTGGTGAATTCTTTCTAAGCCGAGATGGACGCCGAAATGTTGGTAAGATTGAAGGATGGATTCTGCACTCATTGAGGATTATTGGATTTTTTAACGAACCGCGAAGGCGCGAAGGGCGCGAAGGAAGAGAGGAGGTAGATGTCGATTGGTATGAATATTATTTCTCTGTTTTCGGGTTGTGGCGGGTTAGATTTTGGTTTTCGCTTAGCTGGCTTTAATCCGGTTTGGGCGAATGAATATGATAAGTCTATTTGGGATACGTATAATTTCAATCATCCTGAAACTATTTTAGATCGCAGAGATATCAGAACAATCAAATCTGATGAAATTCCCAACTGTATTGGGATAATCGGCGGCCCTCCTTGTCAAAGTTGGAGTGCGGCCGGCGCTAAACGCGGGATTGATGACAGTAGGGGTCAACTTTTCTGGGAGTATATCAGAATTGTGCGCGACAAGCAGCCTTTGTTCTTTTTAGCTGAGAATGTTAGCGGAATCTTAGCTCCCAGAAACAAGGATGCTTTCACTTATATATTATCGCAGTTTGAGGACATCGGATATCGGATTTCGTACAAGTTGTTGAATGCTAGAAATTTTGGTGTTCCGCAAGATAGGCAAAGGGTGATTGTTGTTGGTTATCGTGAAAATCTGGGTTTTGGTTTTGAGTTTCCCGAACCTGGAACCGATGTTTTGACGCTGAAAGATGCGATTTTTGATTTGCAGACCGCGCCAATGTCAGTTAAGGCTAAATTAGATAATTATCACGATTCTGTCCCAAATCACGAATGTGCAGATTTGGGGTTTTCCAGCCTTTATATGTCGCGGAATCGAGTTAGAAGTTGGTCTGAACCTTCGTTTACAATTCAGGCAAGCGGCCGACACGCACCTCTCCATCCTCAAGCTAGTAAAATGATTTTGGTTGGCAAAGATAAGCGCATTTTTGACCCCAATTCGCCTCTGCCTTACCGTCGGCTTTCTGTGCGAGAGTGCGCGAGAGTTCAGACTTTCCCGGATGAGTTTATTTTTAAGTACAAGTATATTGCTGATGGATACAAAATGGTCGGCAATGCTGTTCCTGTGAATTTAGCAAGAGTTTTGGCAAGTAAGATTTTTGAGGATATTGTCTTAGGGCATAGGGCATAGGGCATTGGGCATAGTCATTGGTGTCAACTTAAGGCGACAACCTGCCAGTCCGATAGGGAATGAATTCCACGGGGCTTGCGAAAGTCCTCGCTATGAGGACTAATCTCAAATCCGTTAACATCAGAATTATTCATCTCTCTGTTCTCTTCCTCTGTGTCCTCTGTGCCCTCAGTGGTTTCATCATTCCGAATTATCTGTCATTGAAACTTGCTTAACTCGCCAAGATTGTGCTGAATCGCATTTGTCCCGCGAATATGAGACAAGGGAGAACCGCCGTACAAAAAGCTGTTCAAACTAACTTGATAATTTTGCTGAACTGCTAAATCTAGCCACAAATTGTTAATCGCATCTCCGGGCTTGTAGTCGGGAATGTTGTGCTGATAGTAAGGAAAACTGTCTATACAAGTATTGAAAAAGTTCTTGCGCCCGCAATGTTTTAAATACTGATATCGCGGTTTGAATTCTGTTGGATTTTCCAATACTGTATATATAGTATCTGCGAGAGATTCTGGGTCAAATTTGGCGTAAAGACCCGCACCTTCGGGGAAAACTGGCGAGTTTCCTCTGGCGTATTGGTTGAATTCTTCAAAACAAATTACTGGTACGTTGCAACTCATGGCTTCGGTAATTCCCCGGTTTTTTCCTTCTAGGAGGGAACCGAGGACGAATGCTTGGGCTCGCGAATAATATGTGGGGATTTCGCTGTAGTAGTCAACTCTCGGCACTAAGTTAATGTAGTCGGAGGGATCGGTTAAAATTGTCTCGACTTCTTGCCATTCTTTTAATGCGTACTGGTCGAGAGTTTTCAGGTTGCTAGCATCAAATTCGTGGCCGGTGACTACTGTTAATTTTATTGGTTTTTGCGGATATTTTTGGCGGTAAACTTTTAAGGCTTTGGCAATAATTGGCAAATTTTTTTCTTCGGAAATTCGGGCGACGGCGAGGAGGTCGATGTCTTTTGCGGGGACGTTGCGCGGGGAAATTAAGTATTCGTTGATGAAGTCGGTGTCTTGTAGGGGTATGATTGGTTTGTGGGCGCGATCGACATAAGTTTCGCGAAACCACTTATCTCGCTGCGGGTTTTTGTATAAACTGGAGTAGGCGTCAGCTATGGGGGCCCAGGAGTAGGAGATTCCGGGCGAATAGGCGAAGGATAAAAATACTGAGGAAAGTTGGGGAAATAGTTTGTTGATGAGTTCGACTGCTTCGCTGAAATAAATTCCTTTGATGAAACGCCCTTCGTAAAACAGCGGGGGAAGCAAGACGTAGAAACTGACGGTATCGAAGCGGTGGGGTTGGTCTTCAAATATCTCCCAGGTAAAGGCGTCTAAGTCTGCATAAATTTCGGCGATTGGTTTGTTGATGTGGGGGTTTCGTAAATATGGCTTTTGTCGATCGTAGTTTCCGCGCACCATATAATTCTGAGTGTGAGTATCTAGCTTTTTTTATTTAACCGCAGAGGGCGCAGAGGGCGCAGAGAAGAAGAGAGATATTCACAAGTCATCCACGGGTTGTTCTAGTGATTCATTGTCGCCAATTGTGAGGGCGAGTTGGTATATTTGACGGCGGGGGAGGGATGTTTGTTGGGCTAGCTGGCGGCTGGCTTGGGAACGACTTATGCCTTCGGCAATTAATGTTTGCAATTCTGCTTTGATGGCGTCTTCGGAAAATATTGGTGCGGCTGTTTGGATACCGGCAATTACGAGGGTAAATTCTCCCTGGGGTTCGCGATTGGTGTAAAGCTCGATCGCACTTTCTATAATACCACGCCAAAACTCTTCGTGCATTTTAGTTAACTCTCTCGCCAGCACAATCTGTCGGTCGCTTCCCAAACTATTTGCTAAATCTTGTAAAGTTTGCCGCAATCGATGGGGAGATTCGTATAATATTATAGTGCGGGATTCTATTTGCAAAGCTTCTAAACTCTGTTGGCGTTCTTGACCTTTCACGGGTAAGAAACCTTCAAATACAAATCTCTCTGTGGGTAATCCTGATGCAGTTATCCCAACTATGCAGGCGGTCGGGCCGGGAATCGGAATAATGTTAATATTAGCATCGGCGCAAGCTTTGACTAACTCGGAACCGGGGTCAGAAATTCCCGGCATTCCGGCATCGGTGACGATGGCGATATCTTTGCCTAAATGCAGTTTGTCTAGGAGTTCGGGAAGTCGCTGGTGTTGGTTGTGTTCGTGATAGCTGATTTGGGGAGTTTTGATTTGAAAATGGTGCAAGAGTTTGCCTGTATGGCGGGTATCTTCTGCGGCGATAAAGTCTACTGTTTGCAAGATTCGGATGGCGCGGAAGGTCATGTCTTCGAGGTTGCCGATCGGGGTTCCTACGATGTAAAGTGTTCCTGTAGTGGGATTTGTTTGCATTTTAAGATTGGGATTTTTTAACCGCAGATAAAGCACGGGCGGGACGCCCATGCCACACATTTAAGAAGATATGAAAACGGGATTGTTTTTAGGATTAGCGACTTTAGATTTAGTTTATTTGACCGAGAAGCCTCCGGGTGAAAATCAGAAAGTTGTTGCTTCTGATTGTACCATTGCAGCAGGCGGGCCGGCGGCAAATGCTGCGGTCACTTTTAGCTATTTGGGGAATGAGGCGGTATGGGCTGGGGTTTTGGGCACTCACGCGATCGCCCAATTAATTCGTTCAGACTTAGCGGAGTATAATGTCAGGATAATTGATTTGGAGCCCGGGCGATCGCACTCGCCGCCAGTTTCCTCGATTATTGTAACTGAAGCAACGGGCGAGCGATCGGTAATTTCCATCAATGCTACGAAATCGCAAGTTGACAGTCAAACAATTAACCAGGATATTTTAACATCCGTTAATATTGTACTGGTTGACGGACATCAAATCGCAGCCAGCAAAGAAATTGCTCAACTTGCCAAGTCAAAAAACATTCCCAGTGTCCTCGACGGTGGCAGTTGGAAACCCGGATTAGAAGAAATCTTACCTTTTATTGAATGGGCGGTATGTTCGGATAACTTTCATCCGCCAGACTGCGACAATTCAGAACAAGTCTTTGCTTACCTCTCAGCAGCCGGAATTTCCCATATTGCCATCACTCGCGGCGACAAATCAATTTTATACCTTAGCAATGGCATTTACGGCACTATAGAAGTACCTCAAATTCAAGCCACAGACACTTTAGGCGCTGGCGACATCTTTCACGGGGCTTTCTGTCACTACATTTTGCAAAATAACTTTACCGATACTCTCACTGCAGCGGCTAAAATTGCTTCCCATTCCTGCAAAAGCTTCGGAACCCGCGCCTGGATGAATAAGGGTTAATTTTTACTTAAAATTAACCAAACTCTCCGGTTAAAACCGCTTTAACCTAGAAAAATTGAACTGGCAACACTTGTTCAGTTAAAATCCTGACAGCAACCTTGACAAAATTTGTGAACTTCCCTCTTCTCTTTCTTCGCGCCCTTAGCGCCTTCGCGGTTCGTTAACAAAATTGCTATATTAGTAAGACAAGTTAAAGTCACACAAAACACTCCCAAAACAAGATACCCGAATCATGTCTGACACCCAACCCCTAACTATCACCCTTCCCCCTTTGCGGATTACCCTAACAGAACAACAGCAAGTTAACCTAGAATGGCTGACACAAAACTTGCCCAATCTACTCACTCCAAGCAAACAAGAACTTCCCGACAATATGAAACAGTGGGTGGCGGCTAACAAATTATTAAATCAACCCGATGCAGAAATCATTCAAGCACTAATAAATACCGGCATAGATGCGGAAACAGCCACCGCAGAAGTTAGGGAAATATCATCTCATCCCTACTTTCAAGCAGGTAGTCAGTACGTGCAGTTATTGCAGAAATTAGAATCGCATCTCAGGATTAGCAATCAATTAGCTGCATTGTCTTCCAAGTTTGGCACAATCGAACGCAAAAGCAGCCTTTCTAGAGAGTATTTTCTCGAAAATTACTACGCAAAAAATACTCCAGTAATTATTACCAATATTATGCACAACTGGAAAGCGTTGCAGTTGTGGACGCCGGAGTATTTGCAGCAAAAATATGGCGATGCAGAGGTGCAAATTCAAGCTAACCGCAATTCCGACCCGAATTACGAAATTAAGATAGAAAATCACAAAAAAGTTGTTTTGTTCCGCAAATATGTAGAGATGGTGGTCAAGGGCGGGCCTAGCAACGACTACTACATGGTTGCTAACAACAAAACTCTAGAAAGAGAGGAATTTAAATCCCTATTCGACGACATTGAAATTTTCCCAGAATACCTAAATCCAACGGACACAAAAGGCAGAGTTTTCTTTTGGTTCGGCCCGAAAGGCACGATTACACCGCTGCACCATGACCCAGTTAATTTAATTTTAGCTCAAGTGTCTGGGCGCAAACTAATTAAATTGATTTCTCCGCAACAAACACCTCTGCTTTACAATCACGTCGGAGTTTTCAGCAAGGTTGACGGCGAAAATCCCGATTATGACAAATACCCGCTTTACAGAGATGCGAAAATTATTGAAGTAATTTTGGAACCGGGAGAAGCTATTTTTATTCCGGTCGGTTGGTGGCACCATGTAAAATCATTGGAGGTTAGTATTTCGGTTTCGTTTACTAATTTTGTGTTTCCCAATTATTATGAATGGAAATATCCTCATATTAATTGGTAATTGCTAATGTATTTTTCCCAGGGGCGGGCACAGGGACACCGCCCCTATAGAAATCTGCGTTAATCGGCGTTCATCTGCGGTTCACAAAAAAGAAATTCATGAAAACTCTCGAAGAAATCAGCGAAATTGCCCGATCGATCGCCTGGAGTGCATCAGATATCCTACAATCCTATTATCGGCAGGATTCCAACACTCCTAACCTCGACATTCAAGAGAAAAAAGATGGCCCCGTCACCGCCGCCGATGTCGCTGTCAATTCTTACATTCTCGACGAATTGCAGTCGGCTTTAGGGAATGCAGAATTTGGCTATCTCAGCGAAGAAACTTACAAATCTTATTTAGAAACTTATGGTAAAGTTCCCTTACCTCAAAGTTGGGTTTGGATTATTGACCCTTTGGATGGAACGCGAGATTTTATTGACAGGACAGGTGAATTTGCCGTTCACATTGCTTTAGCATTCGAGGGAAGACCAGTATTGGCAGTTGTGGCTTGGCCCCAACAGCAAAAGATTTATTACGCGGTGCAAAATGCTGGCGCTTTTATGGAAAGTGGGGACGGTTCTGCGGTAAAGTTGCAAGTTTCGGCGCGAAATCTAGTGGCAGATTTATCTATAGTAACCAGCCGCAGTCACCGGGGCGATCGCTTTAATCAATTGTTACAAAAACTGCCTTGTCAAAATCAACTAGCTGTCGGCAGTATCGGCTGTAAAATTGCGACAATTGTCGAACAAAAGGCTGATGTTTATATTGCGCTTTCGGGAAAGTCTGCACCGAAAGATTGGGATTTAGCGGCGCCGGAATTAATTTTGACTGAAGCGGGCGGTCAATTTACTCGTTTTGACGGTTCTACTTTGCAATATAACCGGGGAGATGTGAGTCAGTGGGGGGGATTGTTGGCGAGTAACGGTTGCTGTCACGCTGCTTTGTGCGGGCAAGCCGAGCAGATTTTAGCGGGGATAGATGGGGGTTTGAAGTAATCAAAAGTTTAGTAGGGTGCGTTAGAATACCGTATTTTCTGCACGACTAATTGCTGACGCACCCTAAAGTATTTATCAAAATTGCTGAGTTTTAAATTTCTGTACAATTGCACTTACGTTTCACAAACATTTGTGGTAAACTAATCTCACATTCGTTACCGTAATAATACTTAAGTATTTTTCACAGTTTTATCAAAATTTTAATTAACTAGGTATTTTTTAAGAAAAATTTACATATTTTCTGTAAAAAAACTGTTATGGTTACGACAAAAGATGAGGACTCACCGAGTTTTTACGGATAAAGGGTGTGTCTGTATAAATAAAAATTGATAGATATTTTCGGACGCCTGTCACGAAATAGCGGAATTTTTGTATTTTTTTGAAACCCCAGTCAGGTGGATTATGCCCAATTTAAATATTCCAGTTTCAGTAAGGTCGATCGCCTTTATCGACACTCAAGTAGAAAATTATCAAAGTTTGATGGCCGGGGTAAAACCGGGTACGGAAGTAGTCGTTTTGGAGGGGAACCGGGATGCGATCGACCAAATTACTCAAATTTTAGCTCTTCGCAGCACTATTGACAGCATTCACATAGTTTCTCACGGTGCTCCGGGCAGCTTGCAATTGGGCGAGGGTAGCTTGAGTTTAGATGATATAGAGTGCGATCGGGATGATCTACAGCAATGGTTTTCGCCACAAACCGACTCAAGGAGCAAAAATCGACCGAATATCCTGCTGTACGGGTGCTCAGTAGCAGCAGGCGAGACAGGTAAAGCATTTGTCAAACGGTTGAGTGAGTTAACCGGGGCGTCGGTTGCAGCTTCCAAAAACCTCACCGGAAGTGTAGCAAAGGGCGGGGACTGGGAACTGGAAGTCAGAACCGGGAAAATTGAAATGCCGCTGGTATTTGAAGCCGAAGTGTTAGCGGGTTATGAGTACGTTTTGAATAGTTTTGGTGCTGCGACTAATTTTGGGGCGGCGTCAAGTCCCGGAGGTGTTAATGTAGGGGATTTCAACGCTGATACCTTACCCGACTTGGTAGTGAGCCAGAATGACGGCATTTCAATTTTGTTAGGGAATGGCACAGGGGGTTTTGGCACGGCTACCAACTTTGCCGTAGGTTCATGGCCCTCTCGCTTCATTTCGGGGCTGTTTAACAATGACAATTTTCCCGACTTAGTAGGAGTAAATAGTAATAGTAATACGATCTCTATTCTGTTAGGAAATGGCCCGGGCGGCTTTGGTGCATCTAGCAATTTTATTGTGGGTAACACTCCACTTTCAATAGGTGTCGGGAATTTTAATGCTGACAATTTCCTAGATTTAGCAGTAGTAAACGCTGACCCTGTAAATTCTTTTGGTAGCGTCTCAATATTGTTGGGAACGGGTACAGGAAGCTTTGGCACTGCCACTAATTTCAATGTTGGTAATGTTCCGGGTGACGTTGTTGTAGGTGACTTTAATGCTGACAGTTTCTCCGACTTAGCGGTTAGCAACAGCGGCAACGGCGGCAGTGTCTCAATTCTCTTAGGAAATGGTACGGGCGGATTTGGTGCCGCTACTGATTATTTTGGGGCTGGGCCAACTCCACAGTCGATCGCAACTGGGGACTTTAACGGAGACAATTTCCTCGACTTAGCCACAGCTAACGGCGGTTCTAACAGTGTGTCAATTCTATTGGGAAATGGCACTGGCGGCTTTGGCCCGGCTACTACTGTTAACGCAGGGGCAGGGCTTAACGGCATTGTGGTGAATGACTTTAGCGGAGACGGCATACTTGACTTAGCAGTAACAGGAACCAGCGGCGCTGCAATTTTAGTAGGCAACGGCAATGGCGGTTTTAGTGCACCTATTAGTTTGCCTGCGGGGACAAGCCCAACGTCCATTATTGTCGGTAACTTTAATGCTGACACTCTCCCGGATTTGGCAGTTACGAACAGCGGTTCAGATAACGTCTCTGTTTTGCTAAATACACCCAATACGGTATCCTTCGTTCCTCCCCAAATAGGCAACACTTACAACGTCACTGAAGGCACGACCGACACAATAATTGATGTCCCAGTTACGATCAGCGGTGGCACTCCCTTAAGTGATGTAACTGTACCAATTGTCATCGACCCCACTAGCACAGCTACTCAAGATGCAGACTACACTCTTTCAACTACATCCCTTACTTTCTCTGCCGGCACTACTACTCTCACCCAGAATATTGCAGTAACTATTAAAGCTGACAATATCGTTGACAGTAACGAACAGTTAGTTCTCAATTTGGGTGCGATTACAGGCGGTGTTGCCGGCGGTACGAGTCAAGTGACACTGGCAATATTGGATAGGAATAGTTCTTACTCAATTGTCGCAGACAATCCCACCGTTACCGAAGGAAATTCCGGCGCTACTCCTGCCACATTTACTATTACTCGCAGCGGCAGCACGGAACTTGGGAGTACAGTAGATTATGCCATTACCGGCACTGCGACAAACGGCACTGATTACAACAATATCGGCGGCACTTCTGGGGCAACTGCTGCCACTGGTAAAATCAGTTTTGCTGCGGGTGAAACATCCAAAATTATTACTTTGGATGTGTTGGGAGATGGCAATATAGAACCGGATGAAACTGTTGCTGTTACTTTATCAAATTCAGTTTCACCGGGTGGCGCACCGACTATTGCGACGGCTACCGCTACCACCACTATTACTAATGATGATACTGCCGGCATCACAGTCAGTCCAAAGGGAATATCAACAACCGAAGCTGGCGGAAAGGCAGAGTTTACTGTCAAATTAAACGCTGCACCAACTGCTGACGTTACCATCGGTTTGAGGAGTGACAATCTTGCCGAAGGAACAGTTTCCACTAATAGCTTAACTTTCACTCCCGTTAACTACAATGAACCGCAAACAATAACAGTGACTGGCGTTGACGATTTGGTAGCTGATGGCCCTCAAGCTTACAAAATTGTCACGGCTGCTGCTGTCAGTACCGATTCTAATTACAATAACGTCGCTCCTGATGATGTCGAAGTCACCAACAGTGACGATGAAACTCCGGGAATTACGGTGAATCCAACGGCGGGATTAACTACTGGTGAAGATGGCACTAAGGCTAACTTTACTGTGGTTCTGAATACTCAGCCGACTGCTGAGGTGACTATCGGTTTGACCAGTGACAATGTTGCCGAGGGAACTGTTTCGACTAATAGCTTAACTTTCACTCCGGCTAACTGGAATACACCGCAGTCGGTGACAGTAACAGGGGTTAACGATAGCATTGCTGACGGCGATACTGCCTACAAAATTGTCACGGCGACTACTGTTAGTACAGATCCGAATTACAGCAACAAAGATGTAACGGATGTTAGCTTCAGCAATAAAGACGATGATACCGCTAGTATTTCTATTACTCCGACGAGTACAACTGCGACAGAAGGCGGTGCGAATGGCAGTTATGCGCTCAAATTAACGTCGGAGCCGATCGCTCCTGTTACCATTAACTTTAATGCCCCAAGTGAAATAAATGCGATCGCGCCTGTTATCTTTGACAGCACGAATTGGAATATTGCTAAAACAGTCACAGTCACCGCTACCGACGATAGCAAAGCCGAAGGCACGCACAGTGGGACGATCGCTCACACTGTTACCAGTACAGACACTAAGTATAGCGGTCAGACCATTCAGGATGTAAATGTAGCTATTACCGACAACGACCCAGTAGGTGTCAGCATTTCTCCCACGCAAACAACTGCTACAGAAGGCGGCGCGGATGGCAGTTATACAGTCAAACTCAACAGCCAGCCGATCGCTCCTGTTACCATTAACTTTAATGCCGGAAGTGAAATAAATGCGATCGCGCCTGTTATCTTTGACAGCACTAACTGGAATGTTGCCCAAACTGTCACAGTCACCGCTACCGACGATAGCAAAGCCGAAGGCACGCACAGCGGCACGATCGCTCACACTTCTGCCAGTACCGATACCAAGTATAACAACCTGACGCTTTCTCCTGTGACTGCCACGATTGCTGACAACGATCCCGCAGGTGTGACTATTTCACCAACGAGTACAACTGCTACCGAAGGTGGTGCGAATGGCAGTTACAGCGTTCAACTAACTTCTGTGCCGAGTGCGCCAGTGACGATTAGTTTCGGCAATGGCAATCAAATTAATGCGATCGCTGATGTTACTTTTGACTCTACTAACTGGAATGTGGCGAAACCAGTGACTGTAACGGCGAAAGACGATGCGGTTGTTGAAGGAAATCATACAGGCAGTATTTCTCATACGGCCCAGAGTGCTGATAGTAAGTATAGTGCGATCGCGATTCCGGGCGTGACAGTGGCGATCGCTGATAACAATTTAGCGCCAGAACCAGGCGGTGGTGGCACTGTAGAAGAACCAGGCGGTGGTGGCACTGTAGAAGAACCAGGCGGTGGTGGCACTGTAGAAGAACCAGGCGGTGGTGGCACTGTAGAAGAACCAGGCGGTGGTGGCACTGTAGAAGAACCAGGCGGTGGTGGCACTGTAGAAGAACCAGGCGGTGGTGGCACTG
>NZ_JAUBUI010000181.1:0-2944 GCF_036705385.1 Microcoleus sp. B3-A4
CTTTAAGTCGGGGAGTTTTTCCATTCCTTTATCTAATGTCTATCTCGTCTTCTTGTCAAGGGGGTTGAGCAATTACCAAAAACTTAGTGAAATCATCAAAACTGCTCGCGGAACAATGAGTCAGCGAGCGTTTGGTAAGCTTTTGGGCGTTTCCGCTACCGCTGTTCAGCTTTGGGAAAGGGGCGATACGGTTCCTGATACTGAAAACTTGGCTAAGCTCGCTGCGAGAGCTGGTTATTCGCTGGAAGAACTTCTGAGATTTTTGGATGGGAAGCCACTTTCAGATCCGTTAGATATTCAAGATATTGTCAATAAAATTAGGTTCTTGCCTCTGAGTCAGGTGGCGCTAATTGGCAAAGCTGTAGCGGAGAGATTCGCTGCATCGGCTGAGGCTGCTGGGGAATGAGTATTAGGCAGATTGATCTGTAAACTAGGAATTTATGTGGCTTCTGTTTTGTATTGGAAAAAAGGGCAGGTACTCTGACGGGGTGACAACCACCCTGAAACACTTCTCTCTCGCTCTTTTGTCACTCTTAGCAGAGAAGTTTGTGTAATCCTTTCTCTTTATGGAGGATGTCTTTTCTTTCATAAAAGACATAACCTATCAGAAAATAAAGCCCGAAGTATAGACCGCCTAAGCTTTTCAGAGGATCAATTTTATTTTAATATCATCATAGTGATAGAAGAGCGATATATCGAGAGGGTATTTCGGGTGATATGCTGATGAGGCTTGGAACCTAATCCTAGAAAGACACTAATGGAATTGGTTGAGTTAGCCAAAAGCTTTGAAAAACAAGCCCGAAAAGTTTCTGAAATGTCAGAAGCCTTTGCTCAAAAGTACGAAAGCAGATTAGCAGATAGGTTTAATATAAATGAAAGTTAAAACTTTAGAAATGGAAAGCTTCCGAGGACTCGGCGATCTAACCCTAGAGTTTGATTCTACTGAACCTACCCTACTGGTTGGTATCAACGGTTCGGGAAAATCAAGTATTCTTGACTGCATCGCTACTCTGTTGTCACATTTTATTACTGAAATTCAAGAACCTGGTGGTTATCAAGCTTCTACTAGCGATCAGTATATTGTGGAAAAAGTGATAGAAAGAACTTTTTTTAAGAATGAAGATATTACAGATGGCAAAAATAAAACCGATAATAAAATTACAATTAAAATTGACTCGCAGGAAATCACATGGAATATTTATAGATCAATAGATAAAACACGTTCTCGTCCTGATGGAGCTGATCTGACCAAATTACAAGGAATTGGTTTAAACATACAGAGTGAACTATCAAAAAATTCTCAAATGAATTTACCTTTGCTAGTTTACTACCATGTAAATAGAGAATTTTTTGATAGTCAAGATCATAGTCAAGAAAAAAAATCATATAAATATAATCAACTCGAAGCTTACGATCTAGCTCTTACAGGAACCCGAATTAGTTTTAATAAATTCTTTGATTGGTTTAAAGAGCTTGAAGATTTAGAAAATGAACTATTCCGTTATAACTCTAGTTATTATAATCCTTTACTAGAAGCAGTGAGAAGGGCGATCGATTCACTTTTAGGTGAAGAATTATCAATGCTGCGGGTACGCAGATCCCCATCGCGAATGACTATGATGAAAAAAAGTTATGAACTGATTATCAACCAACAATTATCAGATGGGGAAAAAGGTTTACTCGCAATGGCGGGGGATGTAGCGAGACGTTTGGCAATTGCAAATCCAGGTCTTCCAGATCCACTTCAAGGTGAGGGAATTGTTCTTATTGACGAGATTGAGTTACACCTTCACCCTAAGTTGCAACGTAAAATTATTCCTAGTCTGAAAAATACATTCCCTAATTGTCAGTTTATTATCACCACCCATTCACCGCAGGTTATCAGTGAGGTAAAGTCGGTATACCTTCTAAGATCAATACCAGAAGGGATTTTTGCAGAGCAGCGACAAACTTTTGGACAAGATAGCAGTCGAATTCTTGAAGAACTCATGGGTGTATCAGATCGTCCAGAGGATATCAAGAAAAGACTCCGTGAGTTATTTAGACTCATTGATGATGGCAAGCTTACTGAAGCTAAACAAATGCAAGAGCAACTCGAAGAAGATATTGGAGATGATGATCCAGAGTTTGCTAGTGCAGATATGTTGATCAGGAGCCAGGAGATTTTAGCAGAATGAGATACATAAAAAAACAAGATCATGAGCCTGATTGCCTTACTAAATTCAAGCAAGAGTTCTTGGAATGGAAAAGGAAAGATGACCCACAGTGGGAATTTAGTAAGCTTGATTGGGATGATTTTAAAAATCCACATAAAGCTGAACTTCTTAATGTTCTCTTGAAAGAGCAAGGTTATATTTGTTGCTACTGTGGAAGACGCATAAGCAGTAGTCATAATAGCCACATTGAGCATCTAAAGCCTAAATCTAAAAGTCGCAGCCCTTCCTATGCAGACCTAGTAGTTACATATACCAATTTGTTAGCTTCCTGCAATGGATATACTGAAGAACAGGAGTCGGAATATGAAGAAAAGTTAAAACAAAAGCGACACACGCCAAAACCCGCACAGGAATTCTGTGGAGCTAAAAAAGGTGAGTGGTACGATGACACTTTAACAGTCTCTCCTTTAATAGAAAACTGTGCTGAATACTTTACTTATACGGCTGCTGGAGAAATTCTACCTGCTAATATCGATGAGAAGGCTGCCCACGAAACAATTATTCGATTGGGGCTAAATAATGAAAAACTTATAAGAAGAAGAGAAAATGTAATTAAAGATACCTTAAAGCTTATCCGTACCCAACAATTTTCCAGTCAACAGTTACAAAAATTAATTCAAGGATATGATAAACTTGATAATCGGGGTGAATATGGGGAGCATCCCGCTTTTTAACTAAGCAGAAATACTGAGTTTAATGTGGTTATTTAAATATGCACACCTGAGTCT
>NZ_JAUBUI010000055.1:0-44791 GCF_036705385.1 Microcoleus sp. B3-A4
GGGGTTTAACAAACTTTCACTGGTGGCCTCAAGTTCCAGTTGCTGCTTAATTATGGGTAAGCACCCGGACATGATATAACTTATCTTACTCTGTGGCGTGAAAACGGCTCCCCTGGAGAAATCCCTAACCTAGACTGGTTCAGTGGCGATGGGATAATTAAGCCCAAAGATCCAACTCCCGATGAATGGGGATGCCGTGCCTGGTGTCTGCAAGTTCTGAAATATAAAGGCTGGAAAAATCCTCTCGATTGCCCTGAGTATCCTCGAAACTGGGAAGGATACCAAACGCACAATCCTCGTCTGTGGATGCTCAACAACACCACCAGTCCTTCTCACCCATTCCAGAAAAACGGGTTTGAGCAACTAAAATCTGTGGGAATTGACGTAAATCAAGGCATCTTCCGCCCCACCAAAGAAATCAAAATCCTTGGCTTGCAACCTATTGTTGGTTGGGACTTTCCCCAAAGTGCTTAATCATTAGACCTCTTGCGAAAGTGCGATCGCTCGTCTGACTTGATAGGCTAGGCTTTATATTGGAGACAGCTCAAAAAAATTGCGTCCCAGCTCTGGCCATCTTTACCTCCTGTCGATAGACCAGGTGTTGTTTTTTATACTGATTTTTGGGAATATTATTCAAAAGTGCTACCTTTTAAAAGACATCGACCTGTAGGCAAAGAATCGGGAAAAACCAGTCATATTCAAAGACTTAATAATACTTTACGGCCGCGATTTTCTCGTTTGGTTCCTAAAATCTGGTCTTTCTCAAAAAAACTGCTTTCACCATAGGGTGGCAATGTTTAACTGTGTACCTTACTATAATTTTTGCATAAGAAAGCGATATCATGACTGTGCATAACTACCAAACCCTTTCAAGCCGAATAACTTCAGCTTGAAAAAATTTAATACTTGTGAAACCCGAGCGTTAATTAATGGGCATTTTCCTGATAATTTAGCATAATTATTCCGAGTAATTAACACAAGTTGCTATTAAAATAATTTCTGACAACCACCGTTTACCGAAACGCAGGTATTGCATATTTTTCTGCATCTTTACTACTTTGTTTTTGCTCCATAACGCGCTGCAAAATAGTCTCTACTTTCGCAGCAAATACAGCATTTCCTCTCTGCCTCGGTCGTGGGAGATCAATAGAACAGTCCATTGCAATCTGACCATTTTCTATTAAAATAACTCGATCGGCTAGCACCACTGCTTCTTCTACGTCGTGAGTGATCAGTAGCGCGGTAAACCCTTTTTCTTGCCACAAATTTTCTAACAATTGCTGCATCTCAATACGGGTCAAAGCATCTAACGCGCCGAGGGGTTCATCAAGCAGCAGCAAGTGGGGTTCGCAGGCGAGGGCTCTTGCTAAAGAAACTCTTTGCTTTTGACCGCCGGAGAGTACAGCCGGCCAATCGCTGGCGCGATCGCCAAGCCCTACAGCGTGAAGGACTTGCATCGCTTTATAGCGAGTGCTTTCTTTGGCATTGAGTAGCCCTAATTGCACGTTTGCCAGCACTTTTTGCCAAGGTAGCAGCCGTGCATCCTGAAACATCATTCTCACTTTGGAGTTAAGTTGTTTAGACGGCTTGCCGTCTAGAAAGACCGTGCCTTGACTGGGAGTTTCTAGTCCGGCGATTAAGCGCAGCAAGGTACTTTTGCCACATCCACTGCGACCCACAATTGCTACAAATTCTCCGGGATTTATTTCGAGGTTTATATCCCGCAAAATTTCAATATTTCCAAATGACTTCTGGAGTTTTACTAATTCTAAGCGGATTCCTGAGAGTGCTGATTCCATTCTAAAAAACCTCCATATATCTCACAATTCATTGCACAGGCTGATAACAATTAACAGTAAAAAGTTAAGTGTTAACTTTATTTCGCTTTCAAAAGTTGCTGTTAAGCAAATGTTAATTAGCCTGCTGCTCACCGATTCGGGTGAAGAGCAGATTAGCATCTCTAACTTTAATCTACTGTAAGTCAGTCGATTTATAGTATTTTATGATTAAACAAAAGTATGGCATAGGTATCTACAAAAAGCAAGAGAATTTTTTCCCAAAATTCGGGAACTTTGATAAATAATTGTTAAGAACAAGCAAACCCTGTTCCTGTAAAGGTTTTGCTTGTTCTAGCGACCCTCAGCGTTAACTATCCTTCCCTTACTTCTGGGTGAATTCGCATCCGGTGGCGAATCGGTTTCTGTTTTTGAGTCCGGTTAGAGTCTGCTGTCTTGGGGGGAAATAACCGGACAGTTGCTTTGGGCCGAGATTCGCGATCGCGCAAAATTTGCATAAGAGTTATCAAACTTTACATCTCAACTTACTTGCTTTTTAAAATTGACCGTGCTAGCTTACTATCTATAAAATACGCTAAATCTACAGACTTACCGTAGTTATGAGCGATTCCGTAAATCGTTCATTTTTAAATGAGTCAAAAATAGGAGGACTATTAAATGGCTAATGTTGTTGCGATCGCAGGTAGCCCGTCTCATCCATCCCGGTCTTTTGCGGTGCTGGAATACGCCCGCCGCGCTGTCGAGAAAGAGGGACTGAGTACGGCATCTATCAACGTCCGCGATCTCCCGCCAGAGGTATTAATTTACGGACAATTCGCGAACCCAGACTTAAAAGCAGTCAATGATTTAGTAGTAGAAGCCAAGGGCATCATCATCGCCACACCTGTTTACAAAGCAGCCTACACAGGCGTACTCAAGGCTTACTTAGATTTGCTCCCGCAGAAAAGTTTGGCTGGCAAAGTTATTCTCCCCATTGCTACAGGAGGTACTCTCGGTCACTTATTAGCAATTAACTACGCCCTCAAACCAGTGTTATCCGAGCTGGGCGCTAGTCATATCTTGGCTGGTGCCTATGTTTTAGACACGCAGATCCAAAGTTATGACGAAACAAGCGTACAACTTGAAGAGGAAACAGAACAAAGATTGCGATCGCAGTTGCAAGAGTTTGTTGGTGCCCTGCAAACTGGCAAACCCGAATTAGTTGGAAGTATCTGATCGGAAAGTTACCAACAAACAATATTATTGTTTATGCTCAAAAGACTGATTTCATTCCTTGCTCAATTATGGCGATCGCACCTTTCCCTAGCAGCGCTATTTCTATTGGGAATCAGCTTAAATTGGGCGATCGCCTCCTGCAATACTCCCACCCCTACGGGATCTGCAAGCCCCGCCGCTTCCTCCGCAGCAGCTCAAGCTCAGGTAGTCCGCATCGGCCATCAGAAATTAGACCCCTTCACCCTAGTCAAAGCCAGAGGCGGGTTAGAGAAACGCTTGCAGCCTCTAGGCATATCCGTTGAGTGGAAAGAATTTCAGGCAGGCCCCCCGATGTTGGAAGCGCTAAACGCCGGCAGCATCGACATCGGGCGCACCGGGGACGCTCCTCCAGTCTTTGCCCAAGCTGCTAACGCACCCCTGCTTTACATTGGCGGTAGCGCCCCCAAAGACCGCAGTTCAGGTATTTTAGTTCCTGCTAATTCGGCAATTCAAACCCTAGCAGATTTGCGGGGTAAGAAAATAGCTTTTACAAAAGGTTCAAGCGCCAATTACCTCTTAGCAAAAGCATTGAAATCCGCAGGGATAAAATGGAGTGAAATTAAGCCGGCCAACCTGACACCAGCCGATGCCAGAGCTGCCTTCCAACAAGGTAACGTAGATGCTTGGGTAATTTGGGACCCGTTTTATGCAGCAGCGGAAGCGCCAAGAGATGTTCGTGTTGTTAAAGATAGTAAAGGACTAGCAGCTAACCGAGATTTTTACTTAGCTAATCGCTCATTTGCTCAGCCGAATGTCAAAATCATTGACGCAATTAGAGAAGAAACTCAAGCAGTAGCGACTTGGGCTGATGCGAATCCCGCAGAAGTAGTCAAGATTCTCGCTCCCATTCTGAAAATTGATGTTTCTATCTTAGATGTAGTGACTCGACGGCGGAGTTATGGATTTGAACCGCTCCAAGCTGATATGGTGGCCGAGCAACAGGAAATTGCGGATACTTTTTTTGAACTCGGCTTAATTCCCAAGCAGCTCAAAGTTGAAGAAGTAGTTTGGAAACCAGGTAATTAAAAATCCCCGCTTGTGGGTAAATGTTGGATAAAGCAAAACACCTGATATCTTCTACCTTCCAAATAGCGGGGGTGAAGACGATGCTGGGGAACCGCGCTGGGATTACAGGAAAGGTCAGCCCCATTGGTTGCGTCACGCCCACGCTTCGCATTCACTAGACAGGGGCGCGCCGATTCATTTGGTGCAGCAGACGTTAGGGCATGAATCGGTAGCGACTACTTCCAGGTATCTACACGCACACGCCCAAACGACAGCAACAGCTTGTATGTGCCAGGGTAAAAGGTAACTTTCCTTGCATCTTTTTCAACATTATGGGATATTGAATTGAAAAAACTAATTCAAATAGAAACTTATGGCAACTGAGCAAGAGCTTCAATCTCTTTTTAATGCCTTGGATGGCGATCAAGATGGCAAAATATCGAGTAATGAGCTTTTTTTAAGTCCTGGGTTAAATGCAGTCATTTTAGCAGAAACAGGTACTAGCCCCGCGGAACTGCTAGCGACGTATCGAGATGAAGAGGGTAATATTACCTTTGAAGACTTGAAACAAGCTGTTAAGAAAGCAGGGAATTTAGTAGAATAAGCGCGATCGCCCAGCCAGCAGCGATTGAAATAAAATCATTTATCCAAGTGGATGAGTGTCTTCCCCTGGTAATAGTTGCAGTAGTTATAGGGCAAAAAGCGATCGCTGACTACCAAGGATAAGAACTTGCTTCTTATCCTTTCATCTGGCAGGGATTTAAGCCCCAGTTGACATTAGAGTTATAATGTCGGCAGTGGAGAACCTTTTTTCTTTGAGCTACCTCCGAAAATCCCCTTGACAACTGGCTTTGAGCCTTAACTTGTCACCAATGGGTGACTGTTTACAAAACTTGCTGGCGCAATTGGGGAAAAACCTTTGCAACTTTGTTCAGGACATAATCGCCGTAAGTGCCGCGAAACTCGTGAACGCTGGCTTTATCCCAGCGTTCGTTCAAGTTGTCATCGACGATCGCTCCCTTAACACTCATAGCTCGCCCTGTCTGTTGCGATCGAGTCTGAACTTCACTCAGGATTGATGCCATCTACACTGGATGCGTCAGCGGATAAATCACTAATCCAACGATCGCGGAGACTACAACGATGATAGGCTCTGGCAACTTTTTGCCAAATTTCCATAGCAGAGCCAGCGTCACCACAGCAATCAGAACGGTTGGAATATCTCGCAGAGATTGTCGTCCCAAAACCACAACGGCTCCAGCGATCGCGCCTGTTGCAGCAACCGTCACACCGTTGACAAAGGCAGCAATCGCGGGCTTCTTGCCATGCTTCTTAAAGTAAGGGGCGGGAATAATCGTGAGTAGATAACAGGGAATAAACGTTCCCAACGCCGCAATACAAGCGCCAGGAAAACCAGCCACCAAAAAGCCAATAAACCCAGTTGTGATTACGACAGGACCAGGCGTAATCATCGCCACTGCTACTGCATCGAGGAACTGTTGAGCATCAAGCCACTGATAATGCTTAACCACTCCACCGTAGAGGAACGGAACGATCGCTAACCCACTGCCAAACACAAATGAACCCGCCATACCAAAAAAGGTGAAGATTTGCCAAAGCAAACCAGAAGAGGCAGATGGCACAGATGCAACTATTGGTATCAGAGGTAAGCCAATGAAACTATTGAGCTTATTACCCTTGAACCAGTTTTTAGGCGGTGCTGCGATCAACCAAGTGAGAATTCCTCCTGCCAGGATGAGTTCGATTCGTTCCGATTGCGTGACGATAGTCGAGACAGCATTAACCACATAAATTGCCCAAAGTAGCCAATCTGTGCCAATGGTCTTCTTCGTCAATTTGTAGGCGCTTTGAGCAATGATGCCAATGACGCAAGCTCCAACCCCGTAGAATACTGCCTGCATCCAACTCAGCCCCCCATAATTGGTGTAAGCCCAGCCCAATGCCACAACCATAAAAAAGGAGGGCAAGACAAAGGCAATACCAACGAGGGTAGAACCAATAATGCCGTAATGGACATAGCCCATGTAGAACCCTAATTGGGCAGCCAGTGGACCAGGGGCAACCTGAGCTAAGGTTAATCCTTCTTGATAACTTGCCTCGGAAATCCACCTCCGATCTTCAACCAAGTCGCGGTGCATATAACCCACAAGGGCTATCGGTCCTCCAAATCCTAAGCTGCCTAATTTGAGGAAATACAGCGTCAGTTGCCAAAGTGAGTACGATGGTTTCGCAAGTTCGGATAAAGACGGTTCCTGTTTTTCTGTCGCATTAGTCATAGATTAAATCTCTACTCAATTCTCTAATTTGTTTGTTTCAGTTCACCAATTAATTTCTCAATGTCTTCAAGAATGACACCGCGTGCTGCCATCAAATTCTAGCTGGGAGGGCGTAGTCATCCCATCGATAGATCGCCACTTCAGGAGGAGCCAAATCACTCACATCATGGAACCTATAGCTTGCAAACCAAGCAAAACTGGACTTATTAATCTGACACTCCAACCACTAAAATTGGTCAAAAAACTTCCTGGCGCAATTGGGGAAAAACCTTTGCAACTTTGCTCAGGACATAATCGCCGTAAGTGCCAGGAAACTCGTGAACGCTGGCTTTATCCCAACGTTCGTTCTTGTTGTCATCGACGATCGCTCCCTTGATTTCGATCGGGTGGAGTTCAGCATTGAAATTGGGATCGAAGAAGAATGGAAATGAGAGGCGATCCTGTCCTGACACATTCTTGACTCGATGAGGAGTAGAGCGATAAAGTCCACCTGTGAGGCGATCGAGCATATCGCCAATGTTACAAACAAATGAATTGGCGATCGGGGGAGCATCAATCCAGCCTGATTTTGTCTTCACTTGCAACCCACCTAAGTCATCCTGCTTGAGAATCGTGAGCAAACCATAATCGGTATGCTCTCCCACTCCCCAGGATTGCCCTTGCAGATTGTTTTGTGGTGGATAGTTGAAGATGCGAAATAAAATCAGGGGATCAGTCGTATAGCGATCGCGGAAGTAAGATGCTTCTAAGTTCAAACTCAGGGCAATTCCAGCCATTACTGCGTGACCCAGTTGAGTCATCACCGCCAGATATTCTAGTATTGTTTCGCGAAAAAGAGGAATATCTGGAAACAGGTTTGCTCCGTGCATGGGAACACCTGCTTGAACAGCCGGATGGGTTTGATTTAATTGAGATCCGAAATAAATTCCTTCTTTCAAATCTGGTTTACCATTCGTCAGTTCACCTCCAACCGGAAAGTAGCCGCGCCATGCCCGACCTCCCAGCGCCATCCGAATTTGCATTTTGGTTTCTAAATCTTGAGCGAAAAACTGACGGCTCAGTTGCTCCAAACGGTTTTGCAAGCCTTTGTCTACACCATGCTCAACAATGTAAAAAAAACCTGTGTCGCGGCAAGCTTGTCGGATTTGGTTGGCAACAGTATCTAGGCGATTATCCGATACCAGCGAACTAATATCGATAACGGGAATCTGAGAAACATCTACTGTTAATTCAGTTGCCATAGAAATGGATTATAAGTGGTTGAGATTGAACGCTATTTATAATTTGAATTGTTCATCCACCGGAATTTGATAGCCATTGGCCAGTCGATTGGTAGCATTTGCGGTTGCCACGATCGCCATCAGTTCCCCAAATATGGCATCATTCATTCCCTTGGCTCGCGCTCCGGCTGTATGAGATGAAATGCAGTACGGGCAATTATTTGTAACGCTGACAGCAATGTAGATTAACTCGCGGGTGAGGGGATCGAGTTCTCCCGGCGCCGTCATCACCTCCTTCACATTCTGCCAGGTACGTTGCAGGGTAGGCGGATGGTTGGCGATCGCTTTCCAAAAGTTGTTGATGTACTCGGTTTTGCGTGTCGCACGAATGTCGTCATACACTGCGCGTACTTCATCATTTGCGTCTTCGTATTCAATCAAATGGCTCATAGTTGCAATAATGGTGAAAGCGTGAAAAGCACTAATTCATAGTTGAGAAAACCGCAAAGCATTCTGCATTTTTGCGATCGTCCATTACGATGACGCGATCGCTGGAACTGTTGCTCGACCGACTTCAGTTGCGCTGGGGACTTCAATCAATTGCCCTGTTTTCACATCGTAGATAAAGCCATAAATCGGAATGGTTGGTGGCACAAGGGGATGGTTGCGAATTCGTTTGACATCCACAAACACGCTTTCTGCCAAATCTTTGAACGTTAACCAATCGACAAATTCACCTTCCGTCGAACCCGAACCCTGCCCTACATCTCGCCAACCATTTTCGTCGATTACAGCGGTTTCCAGGCTGTTTGTCAATAGTTCTCGGATGATGCTGTCGGTAAACAGTTGCATTCCACAATCCGTATGGTGAATGACGAACCATTCACCAGTTCCCAATAGCTTGTAAGAGATTACGAGCGATCGAATTGCGTCATCGCTTGCCCGTCCTCCAGCGTTACGGATGACATGGGCATCCCCTTCTGCCACCCCAGCATATTTTGCAGGATCGAGGCGAGCATCCATGCAGGTCAGAATAGCAAAGCGACGACCCGGAGGTAGGGGCAAATTGGCTTTCTTGCCAAAGGTCGCAGCATATTCCCGGTTAGCAGACAGCACTTCTTGCAGAACTTGACTCATGCTTGAATTTTCCTCAATTGTTTGGTTGAAGGTTACTGACGCAAAAATGCAGCGATACAAACGTGCTTCCACGGTGGAACGTCGCTCGTTTCCCCAATGTTTTAACAATTGCCTCAAAAGGCTTACTCCTCCAATGGATTGAAAGAATCAATCTGGGAATTTGAAACCCGAGCAATTCATGAAGGACAGCATTTCTAGAGGAACTAAGAAAGAAAAAGGGGAGACTCTCATGTTTCTTTCTGATTGCTGGTTTTTTCTAGCTAAGCGGGCTGATAATTGGGATGCCAAGCAAGCCATTTCTCTTCTAACTTCCTGGCGATCGCATCTGCAAACTTACCCAACAAAGCATACATAATAATGCTCAACACCACAACATCAGTTTGCAAGAACTCGCGAGCATTCATTGCCATGTAACCAATACCAGAATCCGCAGCAATTGTTTCTGCGACAATCAGCGTCAGCCACATAATCCCCAATGAATATCGCAGGCCTACCAAAATTGAAGGCAAAGCCCCAGGCAAAATAATTTTCCACAAAAGAGACCTGGCACTCAAACCATAAACTTTTCCCATTTCAATCAATCCGGCATCTACGCTGCGGATGCCGTGAAATGTATTGATATACATTGGAAAAAACACACCCAAAGCTACCAAAAATAATCGAGCTGGATCGCCAATCCCAAACCACAAAATTACTAGAGGGATTAATGCGAGGTGTGGAATATTACGAATCATTTGTAGAGAAGTATCTAGGAGCTTTTCGGCGATGGGAAAAAGACCATTGAGGAAACCTAGAGTCAAACCAATTCCTCCGCCTATGATGAAACCAACCAGCGCACGCCAAGCACTAATCGCGATATGGTGAAACAGTTCTCCGCTAATTGCCAATTTAATTCCTGCACTTAAAACACCTGTTGGTGCTGGTAAAACTCTTGTGGAAAGCCAACCCACCTGCACCAATAATTGCCAGCTAACAATCAGCAGAATCGGTACAATCCAAGGAATCACCTGCTGAAAATAGGGATTTTTGAACCATTTTGTGTTCATGACGTACTTGGAGAAACAACTTGTTTTTGTTTGGGAAACTTTTCGTTGGCAACAATTTCGCCAAAAGGACTAAACATTTGTGGCTGATTTACAATCGGTTGGTTTTTTAAAGGTAAGCGGGGGAATAGCAATTCAGCCACTCGATACGCTTCTTCTAAGTGGGGATAACCGGAGAAAATGAAAGTTTCAATTCCCAATTCGGAATATTCCAACATTCGTGCAACAACGGTATCGGGATCTCCCACTAAAGCAGTACCAGCACCGCCTCTTACTAACCCTATTCCCGCCCACAAATTGGGGCTAATTTCCAGAGCTTCGCGGCTGCCTGTATGCAGTTCAGTCATACGTCGCTGTCCTTCAGAGTCCATCCTGGCATAAGCTTTTTGGGCTGCTGCAATCGCATCTTCATCGACATATTTAATCAATCGATTTGCGTCCTCCCAAGCTTCACCCTCCGTCTCCCGTACAATGACATGAAGACGAATCCCAAACCGCACAGTTCTACCCTGTTCTGCTGCTAATTTTTTCACAGCTTCAATTTTTTTTGCTACTTGTTGCGGCGGTTCTCCCCAAGTAAGATAAACATCAATATGCTTAGCCGCAATTTGTTGTGCTATTGGCGATGAACCGCCAAACCACAAGGGAGGATGGGGAGCTTGTACAGGCGGGAAGAGAACTTTACCGCCCTTAATTTGGAGATATTCACCGCTAAAATCGACTTCTTTATCTCGCACGTTAGTGGAGTTACTACCTTCAAGCATCGCTCTCCAAACTGTCAAGAATTCATCGGTCAATTCATAACGTGCGTCGTGACCCAGGTGCACTCCATCTCCTGCCAATTCCACCGGATCGCCGCCTGTCACCACATTAATCAATAAGCGTCCGTTAGATAACCGATCAAACGTTGCTGCCATCCGTGCTGCTACCCCAGGAGACATTAATCCCGGACGAATCGCAACTAGAAAACGCATTTTCTCCGTTACAGACATTAGGGATGAAGCTACTACCCATGCGTCTTCGCAAGAGCGTCCTGTCGGCAGCAGAGCACCCGTAAATCCTAAATGATCGACGGCTTGGGCGATTTGCTTTAAGTAGGAGAAACTGCAAGAGCGCCCTCCAATTCCTGAAGCTAAATAGTGTCCGTCTCCGTGAGTTGGTATAAACCAGAATAATTCCATTTTCCTTGGTCTCCATCACTATTTATTGTTTAGTTACCTGAGCCACTTCGCTAATTTTTACCGATTTGGGAAGCAGCTTCAAATCCAAGAAAGTATCAGCAACTTTTTGCTGGTAAGTAACGACTTCATCCGTAATTGGCTGCACACCGTAAGGCCGTCTCCGTGAGATTTCCTCTAAAGTGGGAACATCAATACCAAGCTCAGGAGACAGCAGTTTTGCCACTTCAGTTGGTTGAGCTGCCGCCCATTCATCTACTTTTTGAAGTTCCTCTAAAATTGCCTTAGTCCGGTCAGGATATTGCTCGTTAAAAGGTTTGGCAGCTAGATAGAATTCCCGATTAGCTACAAGCCCTTCTCCATCCTTAAGAACGCGAGCTTCTGTAGCTCGTTTCGCTACTGTAAAAAACGGGTCCCAAATTGCCCAAGCATCAGCACTACCTTGTTCAAAAACTGCCCGCGCATCTGCTGGTGGCAGATAAATAGGCTGAATGTCGCTATATTTCAATCCGGCTGCTTTTAATGCTTCTACCACGAGATATTGCACATTTGAACCTTTGTTAAATACAACTTTTTTGCCTTTCAACCCAGCCACATCCTGAATAGAAGAATCTTTCGGAACTAAGATAGCTTCACCTTTAGGATTAGGAGGCTCATTCGCAACATATACCAATGGTGCGCCAGCAGCTTGTGCAAAAATAGGGGGCGCTTCTCCTGTATGGCCAAAGTCAATAGTGCCTGCATTCAAAGCTTCTAGTAATTGAGGGCCAGCGGGAAATTGAAGCCACTGTACAGAAGTGCTTTGGGAAGCCAAACGTTTCTCTAAGCTTCCCCGTGATTTAAGGATACTTAGAGTTCCATATTTTTGATAGCCAATCCTAATTACATTGCTCTGTTGTGAGTTAGAACTAGCCACCGATGTGGCAGCAGAAGTCGGGGCAGTAGTTGTATTTGTTTGCTGAGTAGGAGTACAGGCAGAAACGGTTAAACTCAAACTGAAGCCAACTGCAAAAAGCAAAGCAAAGGTCTTGATTGAACTAGGCTTGAGTTTGCTCCCAAAATGCCTCAATTTAGCTAAAAATGGGTTTTCTCTTAATCGGGTTAACACTGTTCCTTCCTAAGCTTCAAGTATTGAAAACAAAAAAACGCAATAGCCATGTAAAAGCTGAACTAATCATTATTGATGAGTAAGCTCCGATAAACCGACCGACAAACCGTAGTTTGCGCTAACAAGCTCCTATTATTCCACAAAGGCCTTCAAAAATGCAAGCACATTGTGTAAATTTTTGCTGGTATGACTTATCTAGTTACTTGAATGATTAATATTTAGGGGTAATGTATCAGTTGCACGTGCAGAAGAAAAAGTAGCATCTAGCCCTGCTGCTATCTGCATAAAAGCCTTAGATCCCGCTGAGTGAAGATAAAACATCCTTTTTGAAGGATGTTTTTTACGTATAAAAGCTGGGATTGGGGAGCTGATCGTTGAGTACCCAGTTACCCAGATCGTGAATTTTATAGTCAACAGAATCATGTAGCGTAAACGTTCTCAGATTGCGCCAGTAGCGATCGAAACCATATTTACTGGTGGTAGCACGCGCCCCCATCACTTCAAAAATGCGAGTAGTCACATCTAAACCTATTTTTGTGGCAGCAACCTTTGCCGTTGCGATCGCGATCGCGCATTTTCCACGTTCTTCTGTTGTTAAATCTATGCCTTTTTCCCAAGCTGCTTGCAGAATGGCGGCGGCTCGATCGGTCAAACTGCTAACCGCTTGCAGATCGACCCACATTTCCCCGTAGTGTTTCAGAATGTAGGGATCTTGCGTCACACTAGGAGCATTGGAAGTCAACCAGGGTCGTCCTTCGGTGCAAGTATAGTCTTTGGCAGCAGCAAATGCTCCTTCCGCAATACCCAGATAAATATGGGCAAGATTTATTTGCGTCAAGCAAGCTCGTAAAGTACGGAAAGGAATATCAGCACGGGTGCGATCGCCAAACACTTCCGAGTCATAAACGCGCACTTGGTCGAAACTAATACTACCGCTATCGGTTTGACGTTGCCCGATGTTATCCCAATCGTCATGGATTTGTATTCCCTCTCTTTGAGTGGGAATTACAATAATTGTGAGTTCGGAGGTATCTTGACGAACCGCAGTGATGGGTAAGATATCAGAATCTTTAGAACCAGAGCAAAAGCTTTTTGTCCCGTTTAGTAAAAAGCCTGTACCATCAGGAGTTAAAGTGGCACGGCGATCGAGGGGATTGAGAGCATTGCACCAAAACCAATTGTTTGTCACCGTATCTTTGTAGAACTGCGCCTTGCGTTCCTCCGTGCCAAAAAGATGCGGGATAACAACCCCTAAATGGTGATAGGAGTAAACATGGGCTAGAGAACTATCAGTCTTTGCCAACTCGCGGGAAATTTGGAGTGCAGCGATCCATGTTTCGCCAATACCGCCATATTCTTTAGGAATAATCAAACTGAGCAAACCGCTAGAGCGAATGCGATCGCGTTCATACTTTGGCGTACCGCCAAGACGATCTCGTTCGATCGCAGTAGCAGCAAATTCTTGAGCAAGTGATTTCGCGATCGCTACATAATCTTGCTTGCTGTCTTGTTGTGCTGTGCTTTTCGAGTCTGCCAGGGATATTTTCATATTGATAATACAAAATTGAGGGAAGTAATGAGGTACAAATGATTTAGGATTCCTACAGGTTGGTCAGTCCTTAAAACCAAAGTACACAGAAATAGGTACATCTTCAACAAACTGACCTGAAGGTTCTGCACTGAGAATTGCTGCTTTAATTTCCGCCTCAAATACAGAAGTATCGCCATTAAAGTAATCGCGACGGCAGTAAGCGGTGGAGTAGAGATAACCAATAAAATTATCTATCGTCCAGTGTTTTTGAAAGTCAATCTTATGGCGTTTAATCCGAACGAATGGCGATCGATCCAAAACTTCTAAATCGGACTTGTAGAGCAAAGGAACGCTAATCGAACCCACACGCCGCTCTTCTCCTAGCCACCGTTTGATCGTAGCTAGCACATTTTGTGCCCAAACAGAGTCATTTGACCAAATATCTTTTTCAGTTTGAATAATCGCTATCCCCCTATTAGCGTTACTGGTGCGATCGAGCAGATCGTAGCTACGCTGTAGTACCAGTTCTTGATCCATCCAATGAAAAGCACGACCAATGGTGACAAGGGAAAATGTACCAATTGCCGGGGAAATATTTTCTGCTAAATCCCTTACCCAAGTGATATTTGAAGCATGAGCCAGTTTAGCTTCTTGCTTGGCAACTTCGAGCATTTCTGGATCGGGATCGATACCCAAAACAGATTGAAATCGATCGTGTAAGGCGATCGCTACCAAGCCAATCCCACAGCCGAGATCGAGAAGCTTGCCTTGCCCATCTAATTGAAATTCCTGTGAGATTAAATCGTAAAGAGCATTTGGGTAGCGCGGTCGATATTGCAGGTAATAAGAAATGGCTCCTTGAAAGAGAGTGGGATCGTAGCTTGGAAGTATTTTAGTAGTCATGATTGAAGTCAATTTTTGCTGAGTTAGGATTTAGGTTTTGAGATAAGCTGTTGGACATTTTAAAAACGATTGTCTGGTGCGTCATATCAATTCCGGTTGTATGGGAATGATTAAACCGCAGAGGGCACAGAGGACACAGAGAAAGAGAAGAGTGAGAGAATAATTCCGATGTCAACGGATTAGATATCAGCCCTTGGGTTTCGCTCAGGGCTAGAGATCGGAGTGGCGTTTCTCTTGCCTATATTTAGATGTTGATTGCGATCGCAGCCTGGGATTTAAACCTCTAAGGGAACTGTTTGCGTATTGGATAAATCCAAGGTACTCAATAATTTTTCTTTCCAATATTGCAAATCGCGATCGGTACGCCTGCGGGGACGGGGAAGATCGATATCTAGCTCAAGATGGATGCGTCCAGGGTTGCCACGCATAACAATCGCGCGATCGCTTAAAATCAGTGCTTCTTCAACATCATGGGTCACAAGAATCATGGTCTGGCGATCGGATTGCCAAATTTCTAACAGACGATCCTGTAATTGCATTCTAGTAAAGGAATCGAGAGCACTAAAGGGTTCATCTAGCAATAAAATAGAAGGATTAGTAACAAGGGCACGCGCGATCGCCACCCGTTGAGCCATTCCTCCTGATAGTTGGCGCGGCAGCAAACTAGCAAAATCTTGTAATCCAACCTTAACTAGAGCATCACTTGCCCGTGCCTTGCGTTCACCCTTCGGTAAATGATGCAAACCAAACTGCACATTTTCCCAGACGGTTAACCAAGGCATCAGCCGAGGTTCTTGAAATATTACACCAATTTCTGGATGAGGTTTGTTAATGCGAATCTCGTCAATTTGCACCTCTCCATAAGTTGGCAGATCTAATCCGGCAACGATCCGTAAAAGTGTACTTTTGCCGCAACCACTCGTACCGATTAAACTAACAATCTCGCTGCGATTAACAGTTAAATTAATAGACTCCAATCCTACAAAACCATTTTTAAATCGCTTATGCAGTCCTTCGATGAGTAGCATATATGTTTCCTCCTTGGCGCTTTGAATTAATGCTTGAAATTAATGCTTTAACTAATGGTTGGAAGCGTAAACATCCTGCCAATGGAGTAGCCAATGCGATGCAAGACCAATAATTGAGTCAGTCACTTTTCCGAAAATCGCAAACAAGAGAATGCTGGCGAGGGTGATGGCGGGTCGTCCAGTCGCTTGCCCGTCGATCAATAAGAAGCCTAAGCCCTGACTGGCTCCCATCAATTCAGCCGCCACGACAAACATCCAGCCCAAACCCAAGCCACTCCGCAAACCGACTATGTAGGCAGGCAATGTCGCGGGCAAGAACACACGGCTGATAAGCTGCCAATCATTAAGTCTATAGATTTTGCCAACCTCCACCAATTTGCGATCGACATTGTGAATGCCGCTCATGAGATTTAAGTAAACGGGGAAAAAGACTCCAACAGCAATCAGAGCAATTTTAGAAGGCTCATGAATTCCCATCCAGAGGATGAATAGCGGCACCCATGCGAGGGAAGGAATGTTGCGGAGTGACTGCAAAAGTGGGTCGAGTAAATCGCGAATTAGGCAAGAATAGCCTGTTAATCCTCCTAGAATAGTTGCAAAAAATGTACCAATCAAGAAGCCAACAAAAACCCGATAGAGTGTAATGCCGATGTGCTGCCATAGTTCCCCTGCTGCACCGAGTTGCCAAACTGTTATGACAATAGTTGAGGGAGCAGGTAACAAGTTAGGAGCAACAAAGCCAAACCTAGACAGACTTTCCCACAATATTAAGAGAAAGACTGGCAAGAGCAAGCCTTTTGCTCTGCCCAGACGACTGAGGAATTGCCAAATATTACTTCTTTGTGCGCTTGGAATCGCGATCGCCAGTCTTTGTTCCATAACTTAGTGTTTGCTGTTCTGCATAGATAGCTTTGGAGCGGAATTAAAATTTAAAAATGCAAAATTAAAAATGATGAATTTATTTTTTAATTTTCAATTTTTAAATTTTAATTTTCTGATATGCGTTGGTGAGTTAGTGTATATCCACAGGCGAGGTTTTTTACTTATGATTTGGCAACCTTTGCCACATACTGCGGATCGATTAGATTGTTAACTACTGTAATCACATCAACGGAATTCTCGATCACGCCGCTTTTTTTCAAAACATCCCCAGCAGCACTAATAACGGCTTTTTGTTCGTCACCAATCGATGAGTTTGAGAGATTGGTTCGCTCTTCTAATTGTTTAGTTGCTACCGCTTCTGTTAGCTTCGATGCTTTAATCACCACTTGCTTGAGTTCACTAGGATTTGCGATCGCCCATTTCCGTGCCTTCTCATAGGCGGTTAGCACTTGACTAACTTGTTCAGGATATTGTTTGGCAAATGCCTCGCGAACATTCAAAAAGCCTTGGCTAATTAGTTTAGTATCGCGGAAGAAAAGTTTCGAGCCTTTTTCTACTTCTGTCTGTGCCATAAATGGATCGAGACCAGCCCAGGCATCGACATCGCCTTTCTCAAGGGCAGCTTTACCGTCAGCGTGGGGCAAAGGCACAATTTCCACATCTTTGGCAGTCAAACCGACTTGATCCAAGGCACGCAACAAGAAAATAAACGGATCTGTTCCGCGCGTTGCTGCAACTTTCTTGCCTTTTAGATCGGCGACTTTTTGAATGGAAGAATTTGCAGTAGTTACTAATGCCGTCCATTCGGGTTTGGAGTAAACGTAAATAGATTTGATGGGATTGCCATTGGCTTTGGCAATCAGTGCGGAAGCACCAGAAGTCGAGCCAAAGTCAATGCTGCTGCCATTGAGAAATTCTAATGCCTTGTTACTACCTTGACTGAGAACCCATTCGACTTTGATATTGGCTTTTGCTAAGTCTTCTTCTAGCCAGCCTTTCTCTTTGAGTACGAGACTGACAGGATTGTAGTAGGCATAATCTAAACGTACTACTGTAGGCACTGCCGTAGGAGATGAGCCGGGAGATGCTGCTGTAGTGTTAGTTCCAGGAGAGGAAGAATTACAGGCATTGACTAATAGCGATAGAAACAGCCCAGAAATAAAAAATAGCAGTAACCTACGTCTGGCAATGGCAAACCACTGGCTCATGATTCGTTTCCTCAATTCCTTGGTGAATGTCTCGCTTAATTAGGACTTACGCAATTTATACGTTAAGTCAATCGATTTACCGTAGTATAGCTGAATTTTATCTTACAGCAAGGCACACTCAAGATCAATGGTCAAAGAAAAGCCGTCCTAGAAGGACGGGGCTTCAGACTCCAAATTTTGTGTGAAAGAAGGGAAAGAAGGGAATAGAATCAGCGAGTTTCAGGAACTCAGAACGTCCTAACTGCCAAGAAGGTTGCTATCAGTTCCGTTACGCTAATTGGGTAGCCGAAACAAAGGTCGTAACCGCACCCCGATCGCAGTTCCCAGGAGTGCAGCCACAATCCACAGCCAGCCGTGCAAACTGGTAGACGCGATCGCCCCAAAGAACCCACTCACATTGCAACCGTAGGCAAGAAATGCACTGTAGCCCATCAGTAAGCCACCTAATATCGCCGCCGCTAGAATCTGTTTGGAAGGCCCAAAAGTGGGAACCCATCGCCCTACTAACCCTGCCGCCAGCAGCGATCCTAGAACGATCCCACCATTCATCACCGAACTGGCATCTGCAAACACGCCATTCGCGAGAGCAGCCTGAGCGTTGGCAGTCTTCCAAAATGGGCTGCTGGTAGAGTCCCACCCCAAAAACGATGCAATCTCAGCCGCCCACAGCGCAAAGCCCCAGGTAATCCGCCAGGGTTGGCCAGACACGATCAGCGTCAGCCAGTTGAGGAGTGACAGCGCGATCGCACCTGTGAGTAGCGACCAAGGGCCGTAAATTAGCTGAGTTAGCGAGGAGGGGAAAAGCGGAGGGGAAGAAGTTAGGGGAGGAGAAGAAAGAGCTTTTGCAGAAGGGAAAATACGCTCCAGAGCAACAAACAAAGCAGCGAAAATTGTTAGTTGCAAAACCACTGCCCAAAACCAGCCAAGATTATCCGCCAAAGAAATCGCCGGCAAAGCAGGCAAATTCACCCACAACTGTCGGGTTAAGCTAGCTGCAAATGCCCCAATGCAAAATGTCACCAGCGTCACCAGCAGAGTGAGACTGCCAGAACCAACGGTATACAAAGTGCCACAGCCGCAGGCCCCCCCAAGCTGCATCCCAATCCCAAACACGAAGGCACCGATCGCCCCTTGAACGCCTACAGGAGAAACAGCACCCCGCACCTGCTGCCCAAATACCGTTCCGGCTGCCAGAGTCGGCGCAAACAGAACGGTAGCGATCGCCAGCATGATAATTTGTGCGATCGCTCCCCGCGCGTCTCTATGCACAAGTAACTTGCGGTAGGCACTGGCAAAGCCAAAGCTAGAATGGTAAAGTGTTAGCCCCAGCAACCCACCAATCAAGAACAGTAGGCTTTGCTGCCAACCATAACGATTGAGTGTAATTGCCCCAACAGTAAAAAGTGCTAAGGCGATCGCAATTATCAAGCGATCGGGACGAAAAGGAGCCCATAACGGCTCACCAGAAACTGATGAACTCATTTATTTTTACTACTTCTTAGGGGGGCTCTTCGGTTCTTCCGGTGGCGGATCGCAACTGCCTAAAGCGGGTTGACTTAGCTGTACAGAATCAAACCCAAATATTACGGCCACAGTAGCAAAAACAACAAGTGATGAAATCAAAACTTTCATACATTAGACCTTTAAATGTTGAACAGCTTAGCACCAAATAACTAAACTTTTTCCGGCCCAGTTTCAACTGGCAAATTAGACGTACTGTACTCAGTCCAAGAACCGTCGTAGATCCGAACTTTAGGATATCCTAAAAGATGTTTTAGGACGACATACTGTAATGTTGCTTCACGCCCCGTGCTGCATGACACAATCACATCATCTGAAGGCTTAATCTTCTTGTCCGCCAAGATTTTGCGAATCTCATCGAGTGACTTCAACTGATGAGGGTTTTTGAGAGCCTCCTGAGAGTTCTCGGCTTCCGTAAACGCAGGCCAGGGAATATTTTTCGCACCAGGAATGTGCCCATTGCGTACCCAGAGATCTTTCTCGCCTCGGAATAAATCACCTGGTCTAGGATCGATAAAAACAACACCTGGCTTACCAATTAATTCTCCAACCTGTTGAAGGTTAACGCGAATTGAGGGATTATCTTGAACCGCAAACTGTGTAAACTTGTATTTGGGGTATTCCTTAACAACAGGTTGTCCAGAGGCTTTGTATCCTGTATATCCCCCATCTAAAACTGCAATATCTTTTACTCCCGATCGCTCTAGTAAATAGGCAACCATTGTCGCTCCCAAAATATCTCGTGCATCGGAATAAACGAGAACGCGACTGTTACTGCTAACACCAGATCGAGAAAATATCGAAGCTAATTTCTGGGTATCCCAATACTGCACGGGCAAAAATCCGTCGGGGCCACGAAATGTAGTATCTGCAATGTGTACTGCGTTTGGAACATGCCCTCCAATATACTCCAGAGGCGCATTTCGCACATCCAAAATTCGCAAATTTGGATCTTTTGCGTTGGCTGTTACCCAATTGGGAGAAACAAATTGAATTTTGGCACTGGGGGTTGCAGTCAGCGGTGAAATCGAGAAGAGTGAAACTCCCAGAAAGGTTGCGATCGCTGCTATTACCAAAACAGAGGGCTTGAGGGATCTTTTCCAGATTCCCCGAAAAAATCTCAACTTCATAACTATAAATCTCCTGAAGAAGGGGCTAGGGGCTAGGGACTACGGGAAGAAGGGAAGAAGGAAATAGAATTAAGGATTTTAGTGATTTAGAATCGCCTAGCCACCTTGGCGGTTGCTATAAGTCCTAAAAAACTTAAAATGTGGCTTAGATCCAGAGGAAAGGTGGTACACAATCAATAAACAACACTAAACCGATAGAGATTTTGTGCTTAATTTTTAGAAGTATGACATAGCTTACGTTTTCAATCAAGCGTTTGTCATAGAAATCCAGCAAATAAGTACAGGACTTATAGCCTTTCTCAGTAACATGAGGTGCTCTCGCGGGCATCGGGCATCGGGCATCGGGCATCGGGCATCGGGCATCGGCATAGGACTCGCCCCCATACCTCACCACGCTTGAGAACCGCTATACGCACCCAACCAAAGAAACCGGGTTTTTTGACGAAAATACTTCGCCCGAACCCACAGATTCTCTCAAAAACCCGGTTTCTGGGACTCCATGCGTAAGTCCTAATGGCTAATTGCTAACTTCCCTATCTTCCTCATCTTCCCCATCTTCCCCATCTCCCCCTCTCTTTCCCTAGCCCCTAGCTCCTTCTAAATGTACATGGCAAAGTAATCCTCATAGATTTCAGTATTGGTTGATAGCGTCTGTTCCACTTTTTCGCGATCGCCATCGATCGTGGCACTCGTGTCATTATTTAGACTCGCTTCGGGGATGAAATCGCCACAGTATTCATTGGCGGGTACAGCTTCGTTCATCTTCTTGGGATAGCTAAAACCCAGATGGCTCATAATCTTGATAAATTGTTCGCCGCTGCGATCGGCAAATCGAGTATAGGGGCGCACCGTTTCCCCAATTGGGGAAACGGTGCGCCCTTTGTAATCATGGGCGGGATAAAATAGAGTCCCCTCTGGGAGGCAGGGGGTAAGTTCCGTTTCATTCCCCGATAGTCACGTTTCCATTTACAAATCCTGATTGCGGTCTCCTACACCTAGTCCGTCGCCTGCAGCGGCAATTCAGACCGCGCATCAAGCAGACGCCCAAAAGCTTCACGAGCCGGGGTCGGGTATCCCCTCGTCACGGGGCAGATTGAAAGTAATTGTCGATCGTACTCCGGTTTTAGGCTGGGGCTTTCTGAAAGCATTGAAAGCTTCAACGTGAGATCGGATTCAGAGTGGATTAACTTAACTAATTTTTCAAATTGGAAATGAATTTTAGTAAAAGGAAAGGGAGGTATCTTTGACCCCCAAGCATAAACCAATAAGCACAATCCACTCCCCACAGCCAAATCTTCGATTCTTTCAGGAAATTGGAGAAAAGCGTTATCAGTAAAAAATAAAGGGTCTTTTAGGACAGCAAAACTTTTCTGTTGGCTCGCTGTCCCATACCTCTCAAATACACTGCTAGGCTACAAAAATTGTTTGACCGTTGGTTAGACGGCTGAAGTCATAGGTTGTATTAGCAGCTATGACTTCTTCAAACGCAGAAGTATTCATGATAATGCTACCCTTAGTGAAGTTTACCGCTGTTCCCGATATTCCAACGGTATAACTTCCTGACGTTAATTCCAATGCGTCTTTACCGTTTCCGCCATCGAAATTACCGCTACCAAAACCCTTGAGATAGTCTTTACCATTTCCTAAAAATACGTTGCCGGTACCCTCAAAACCTCCCTCGGCAATAAGGGAGTCTTTACCATTACCCATATTAATAACACCCTCACTAAAAACACCCTCGTTGTAAATGACACCAGTGCTAGTGATTATGTCGTCACCATCCCCAGTATCAATGGCGCTGTAGTTGGCAAGGGCATGGTTAGGAAAGAATTTAGAGGGAGTGAGAGCAAGGGAATCGTTACCCTCTCCTAAAAATACCCCACCCGAGTTGTAAAGTCCTCCCTGTAAAATGATGGAGTCGTTACCACTACCAGTATCAATTGTACCGCCGTTGTTGCTGTTATATAGGGGCAAATTGCCATTGTCCTCGGCAATGATGGAGTCGTTACCATTGCCAGTATCAATGCTGCCGTTGTTGTAGAGGATATAATAATTGCCAGTGGCAGTTATTATGTCGTTACCATCACCAGTATCAATGCTGCCGTTGGATAGGTTTTCGATACCGCTGCCACTGCTGGTTGTACCAGTGATTAGGTCATTGCTAGCACCAGTATTTATAGGCCCGTAATTGAGGATGCCACCGAATTTGGTACCAATGCCAGTTATTATGTCGCTACCATCACCGGTATTGAAGGTATCCCAATTGTTTTCGATGCCGAAAAAACCAGTACCCGTTATTATGTCGTTGCCATTTCCAGTATTGAGGGTGCCAGACTGACCCAAAATGCCACGATCTATGCCAATACCCGTAAGTATATCGTTACCCTCACCAGTATCAATGATGCCTTCTACGTTGTAAATACCATAACCCGTAAAAGAATTGTTGGTTGGGTCATTGAAAATGCCCGTGAGTCTGTCGTTACCACCGCTGGTATTAAGCGTGCCAGTGTTGACGACGCCACCGGGGGCAGGAACCCCAACGTCGGGGATACTGTTCCCAGTCTCACCATTTATTATGTCGTCGCCACCAAGAGTATTAGCAATCCCAGTATTGAGTATTTGTTCCACCCCAGACGCGGGGACAATATCAGCCTGGTCAGTAAACGTTAGACTTGAAAGTTCGATCGCCATTGGAAGACCTCGCTATTAAGAAAAAACCGCATAAAAGAAGGTTAGATGTTACTGCTTATATTTGTATCCCAAGCCACAATATTCTATTCTCTAGTGTTTTATTTCTTAACACAGTCAAAGCTATTTTGATGAGACAGCTTGCTCCTACAGGTTTTTTGTATCAGCAACAATTAATAATTGACGACTATGATTATAATAGTGAAGGGTTTTAACAGAGAAATGAAAATTGGTGGCATCTTCAACTCCAAACAATAGTCTTAAAACTGAAGCTATGGTTTATTCGGACAACACAGATGGACAGGGTTGTTGCAAATTACAGAAACGGTTTCTCGCTCGGCAACAACTATTGGGGGATTTCCAGAAAAACTGAAACTTGCTCAGTTCGCTGTTGCTCTCTTGTAAATTAGCGGTAAAAATAGGTTACACAACGGCAATAACTGTGCCTATTAATGCCAAGGATTGTTTGCCAATTTTAATCATGTTCCCTGAGTAAAAATAATTTCACAAATGACCAATTTACTATCTCTAGACCGAGATGAAATCTTCAGAACCGATAAGATGGGGAGCAACGCCTGTCAAAGAAGCTAAAACTTCACCGCGGCCGGCTACTCTAATTAATGTGCCGTTAGTTCCAGGAGAAATTGATAGCTGTCCGAAGGTCAAGCCATTGATTAATTGCACGGTATCTTGAAAGTTGGTGAAATCAGCGATCGTATCAACTCCCAATCCGGCACCTAAAACAAATACATCATTGCCCGCGCCGCCGACTTGGATATCGTTTGCCAAACCGCCGTTTAGGGTATCAAAACCTTTGGCGACATTGAGGATATCCCTGCCGTCGCCCCCGACAAGGATATAGTTGCCCTAACCGCCTTGGCGGTTGCTGTACTATCGCCTTGGCATTGTAAATCTTAGCTTGTTAGCAATCTGGCGAATGTGTTCCTTGTCGGCAGACAGCATGAGGTGATTGTAGTTTGTCCCATTCAGGCGAATCGGTGTGGGATAGCGGACAATCAGCGTTGCCATTCTTTCCATTGTCCGATCTTGGTCAGAGGAAGGCAAAATTAAACACGCTGGGCGACCCTGGATTTGTAACCTCTGCATCTGGGGACGAGTACCGTAGGGATTTAGTCTATGATTCAGTGCATCCTTACAAACATTCTGAATCGTTGACGGTGGCGGTGACGACAACCCCGTTATCTGGAAGAATCCATCCACCCCGCTGAAACGTTCTTCATAGCCCTTTGTAGGTTGCCAATTGCTGGGGTAGCTAAAAGTAACACCATACGTCGAATTATTGTATAGCTTTGTACTGGGAGCAGGTTTACGTGAAACTTGCTTTTGACCAACTGATGGGGAAAGCTGGCTGCTACTGCTACCTGGGGAGAGTATTCCCGTTAGTGGCACGAAGATTAAAACTCCTAGGGTAAACAAGAGTGAATATCGATAAACAATGTTTTTCATGGATTTTCTTGAAATACTCTACAAGGCTTACGCAAACAGCCAGAAATCGCCCTTTTTTTAAGGACTGTTTAGTTATTCAACAATCTTTGTGAATTGGAACAATCCCGAACTGTTTTACTGATACCTTCCATTCGCATTTACCTAAATCCGGTTTTTATAACATTTCTCAGATAAATGAAGTATGTAATAAGGCTTGAAAATCTCGATATTCAGGTAATCTCGTATACCCCATCTTTTGAAGGAAGGCTATTAGGACGGTAGCCTTAGAAATTCGGTTTGCTAAACACCTACCAGATTCGAGCTGCGGTACTGCCAAATGTAAACTGAAAAACTGCCTCCTGTAACCCAAGAGGCAGTAAAAACGAGTGCGTGCAAATGCTTGAGATTAGGCAGCGAAAGCAGTCAGCACCAAGAACATCACCAACAAGACAGCACCAGCACCTTGAAGGGCGTACCGACGCTGCTGGCCGGGCGAAGGGTACTCGGCGTAAGACATTTTGGGTACGACGGCGTAGTTGTTGAGGGTTCCGTTTTCGTCGGTGGTGTACATCGCTTGTTCTTCCTTTGCTTTCTTATGTAAATCAATGTAACAAAGTGTTAAGTGATGTAACAGTGACTTGACACAAGCTCATGAGTGATGTTAGTCACCGACGATCGACAAGTGTGAAGATTGCAGGAGTCACTTGCCAAATGGCTGTCCCCACCACTGCCAGCATTCTTTGTTAAATGGCGACTTCCATTTATAGATAAGCTCTGACTCCAGTTGTAGTCGCTGTTTTCCATTAACTGGCGCTCCGTACCAAAACGCAATAGCCACAGCCACATCCAGGGAATAACGCCGATGAAGTTCGATGTAGTTGGCAACGTAGCGATGGCAATCATGGCTCATCTACCGTTGTTTGGGAGTGCGGTGCGTTTCTCCCACATATAGCAGCAAGGGAAGCAGGGTGGATTAATTGTCGAAAAAATAAACTAAGCCGATCGGGCAATTTGATGATGCTACGTGAAAGATTTAACTGGTTTGTCTGGACACTGAAAACCGAAAAGCAACTCACAAAGCTTTTCGAGCTGGGTGGCCATCAATCTTAAAGCTTGTGGAAGAGTATTTGTACCATTCATCCGAGCGAGCGATACTAAAAATTGTCTAACCGTTGCTCAATTAGCAGGTGAGTTGCCACCGCGATGAATACAGTTATCCTCATTTAAGGTCACCTCTTTAACCCAATGCAGTTGATTCTCAATTAGCCAGTGTCCCCGAATTGCGTCGGCAAATTGATGAGCCGACCAATCCAAACTACTTAAATAATAATGTGTTTCATGGAAATCAATCAATCGACGACGACTTTTTTTCCCTTACCATCTGCTGCCAGTTCTCTCGATCGCAATTATGTGTTTGGCGCCCGCCCACAGGGGTAATAATTGAGGAGCAATGGCATAAATTGTGGTGATTCGAGTTGTTGTGCGTCCATGTAGGTGTTCGTGGGTTTGATTTTTGTCGCTCTCACTCTGAAATTTGACGACGTTTTGAGCGGCTTTAAACAGATTTGATTGATTCTTTTTGGGTAGTGAAGCATAGTAATGGTAAGCTGGTAAGCGAGGATATTCAACCATTGCATTGGTAAATTTGGTAGTTTGTGCATCATTACAATGCCTCTCTTCGCTCTTGACCATTACTATTCACCACTACCAAAAAAATTAGATGTATCCTCCCCAACTTTCATATCTGCCATGTAAGGTATGCAGCCACTTCCCCGAAGATGATTTTTCAAAAGTAGAGATACGTTGCCCATAATAATGACATGAGGTTTGCTTTTTCCTGCTTTTGTATAGATTTTCCTGTGCCTGTACTCGTGTTCGATCGGATTGACTTTCTCGGTTGCTCAATAATCTTCAGAAGAGACGTAGGTGTCGCTTTTACTTGCAACCATATAATTGTGAGGTTGGTGAGGCACAATTATAGCCGTAGCTTGCGGGGCGGGACGCCATCGCCCTTTTTCAGCTTTCCCCCAAAGTTTTAACGTCGGCGCGGGGCCGGAAGCCTCGCGCTATTGCCATTGTGCGGTTGCGGTTTTTCTTGCAGCTTCATCGTCAAACTAACCCGCTTTAACTTCTCATTCACCTCCAAAACCCGCACTTTCACCACTTGTCCGACTTTGACAATCTGTTTGGGGTCATCTACGAAGCGATCGGCTAATTGAGAAACGTGAACCAAACCATCTTGGTGCACTCCCACATCAACAAAGGCTCCAAAGTTAGCTACATTCGTGATTATTCCTTCTAATTCCATCCCAACTTGCAAATCGGAGATTTCTTTGATTCCTGCTTGGAAAGTGGCATATTTAAACTCGGCTCGCGGGTCTCTTCCCGGTTTTTCTAGTTCGGAAATAATGTCTCGGAGTGTTGGTTCTCCCACTTTTTCTGTGACATATTTCTTGATGTTTACAGTCTTGATTTTTTCCGAAATTTGTGTTATTTCAGTCAGAGGCAAGTCTAAATCCTTGGCGATCGCCTGCACTACAGGATAACTTTCGGGATGAACTGCTGTATTGTCCAGGGGGTTTTCGCCGCCGCGAATGCGGAGAAACCCGGCTGCTTGTTCAAAAGCTTTTGGTCCGAGTTTGGGAACTTTCAGGAGTTGGCGACGATTTTTAAATGCGCCGTTTTCGTTGCGGTAATTGACGATATTTTTGGCAACTGTTGCCGTCATTCCCGATACAAATGTCAGCAGTTCTTTGGAGGCTGTGTTTAAGTCAACTCCGACATAATTAACGCAGCTTTCGACTGTTTCGTCGAGTTTCTTTTTGAGCAATTTTTGGTCTACGTCGTGCTGGTATTGACCGACTCCTATTGATTTCGGGTCGATTTTCACGAGTTCGGCGAGGGGGTCTTGCAAGCGCCGTCCGATGCTGACTGCGCCGCGGACGGTGATGTCGAGGTCTGGAAATTCGGCGATCGCCACTTCGCTTGCTGAATAAATCGATGCACCGGATTCATTCACCATGACTTTAATCGGTTTCCTGTCCATTTGGGCCAAAACTTCCGAAACAAATTCGTCTGTTTCCCGGGAAGCTGTACCGTTGCCGATCGCGATTAATTCAATTTTATATTTTTCAATTAAATGCTTGACAATTTTACCAGCTTGCTGTCGCTGAGCGGCCGCTTGGTGGGGAAAAATTGCTTGATATTCCAAAAATTGCCCGGTTTCATCGAGGGCGGAAACTTTGCACCCAGTGCGAAATCCCGGATCGATCGCCAATGTGGGTTTCATTCCCGCTGGCGCCGACAGCAGCAACTCGCGGAGGTTGGTTTCAAAAGTGGCGATCGACTCGATATCAGCGAGGGCTTTGTTGTGCGATCGTACTTCTGTAATTAACGAAGTCTTCATCAGTCGGTTGAAGGCATCCTTCAAAGTCGATCGATAAAACTCTTTAACTTCCGGTATCCTAGTTCTAATTTCCTGAGCTTCCAAATAAGCCATCACTGCGGATTCATCAAAAGCCAGTTCCAAATCTAAAACCCCTTCCGTTTCCCCGCGAAACAGCGCTAACATATTGTGCGACTGAACGCTTCTCGCTGCAACTTGGTAATTGCGGTACATTTCAAATTTAGTGCTTCCTTCCGGGAAATCCTCTTGAATTTTCGAGACAAAAACTCCTGTTTTCATCAAAAATTCTCGCAAATAAGCCCGCAATTCGGCTTTTTCCGAAACCGCTTCCGCCAAAATATCCGCAGCACCCTTGAGAGCTTCTTCTGCTGTTTTCACTCCCTTTTCTTCCGAAATGTATTTAGCTGCTTCCGCCTCAAAATCTGCTGGTTTAGCCGTCGGTAAGTTCAGACTTTTGATAAAATTCGCCAGCGGTTCCAAACCTTTTTCTCTAGCAATTGTCGCTCGCGTCCGCCGCTTTGGTTTGTAAGGCAGATAAAGGTCTTCGAGTTCGTTTTTTTGCAAACAGGATTCGATTTTTGCTTGCAGTTCTTCAGTGAGTTTCCCCTGAGAGCTAATTGTCTCTAAAATCGACTTTTTGCGCTCTTCAATTTCCGTCAAATAGGTGAAGCGATCGGAGATGTCGCGCAACTGAATTTCATTCAACAAATCCGTGCGTTCTTTGCGGTAGCGGGCAATAAACGGAATTGTTGCTCCCTCGGCGAAAAGTTCCAGAGCACTATTGACTTGAGACAGATTAATGGAAAGTTCTTGAGCAATCAGTTGAGGAATGTCGATCATAGTGCAGAATTTCGGATCGGTCAATTTTAGATTTTAGATTTTAGATTTTAGATTAACTTCACAGAAGAGAGGAAGAAAAGGGATCGTCCGGATTTTGTTAAAATCGTTTTCTAGGAGTGCGACCGTCGGGCACAGCAAAGCCGATATATCTCCCTTCTAGCTCTCTCGCTTGCACTCCTGTGAAAGCTCTCATTGAGATGCTCCCGTGATGTTAGCATAAATGCAGTCATTTCTCAATATTATATGTTGCCTTTTAAATATCCTGTGCCGCAAACAGAGCCGCTGCGATCGCCCAGAGAAACGCTGCCGACGATGTAGGATTTACCCAGCGAGGACCTGGACGAACCTGGTTTGCGGGATGAATTTCACGATTTGCAGCCGCAGTTGTTGAGCATGACGTTTCGGCCTCGGAATTATACAGCTTCTGACATATTTAGCGGCAGCGACATGAACCTTTATTATGACGTGCATCATACTCTCTCGCACAAGTGGCCGGATTGGTTTGCAGTTGTGGAAGTTCCCTGACTTGACGATCGCTCCGAACAGCGGATGAGTTACGTTATTTGGCAGGAAGGGGTGAATCCTTTTGTAATTGTAGAACTGCTTTCGCCGTGACCAGAAAAAGAAGATTTAGGCGACAATACGGATGATGAAAATTTGCCACCTCAGTCGGGAAACGCTGCGGGTCACGAGCCTGTTTTGGAGACAGAGACGAAGGAGGAACCGCCGATAAAATGGGCTGTTTACGAGCCAAATTTGTGGGTTTGTGTTTATGCTGTTTTCAGCCGCTATACTAACAAATTGCGAGTGTTTGAATTGAAGGGCGGACACTATCAAGAATTAGAACTGCCCGAGTCGCGAGTGTGGATGGCTGACCTAAGTTTGGGCTTGGGTTTGTGGCAGAGTTTCAGGAAATCGATCGACTGTGGTTGCGCTGGTATGATGTTGATGGCGATTGGATTCTGACTGAAGCGAAACAGCAACGGCAGCGGGCCGAGTCAGCGGAAGCTCAATTGCAGTCTTTAATTCGGCGGCTGCGGGAATCTGGCATCGACCCCGATCGCTTTTTAAACGGTTAGAGAGGACTGAAATCCTGACTACAAGCTAGTTCGCAGTCAGGACTTTAGTTTTTTTTTACTTCAACACAAGACTCAAGGCCTCACTATACACAGGCTTTAACCTTTGATCGAAACTTGATTGGTTGCGGCTTGTTTGTTTGTTGCGGGTACTCTTTGCGGTCAATTCATCCGTCTCGACAGAGTGATGCAAATAAGATTTACCGACAGAACCGAAAAGTTGCAGTTTGTCAGAAATGACCCATCGCATGGCATCGATAGCTTTTTCCATTATTTCCAACAAATCCGGATGTGCCTCAGAAATGCTACTTTTGAGCACGTCCATATAAGCTTCGCGAATTTCTGTGTTCACATTAAATTTCGATACTCCGAATTCAATACATTGATGAATCATTGATTCCGGCAAGCCGCTAGCACCGTGCATCACTAACGGCACTGAAACAGCAGCCCGGATTTTTTCCAAACGAGGAAAATCTAGTTTTGGTTCGCTGAAGTATTTGCCGTGAACGTTACCAATTGTTACGGCTAAAAAATCCACTTTAGTTTCTTTGATAAACTCTACTGCTGCCACGGGATCGGTCATCCTTGCAGCTTTCTCATCGATTGTCAAACCCTCTTCCCTGCCACTAATTCTGCCGATTTCTGCTTCAACTACTGCACCGTTAGCGTGGGCTAATTTAGTCATTTCCCGGCTAAATATTAAGTTTTGTTCGTATGGCAAAGGAGAACCGTCTGCCATAATGGATTTAATGCCGGCGGCTAGACCGATGTGAATGTCTTTTTCTGAGGTGCCGTGATCTAAGTGTACTGCGATCGGCACGAAAGATGTGCGCGCAGCTTGGAGGCACAGCGCGACTAAAGGCGATTTTCCATATAGGAGGGCGCTGGGGTGAAGTTGCAGTATAGCAGGACTGTGCAGCGCTTCAGCCGCTTTGATGACGGCTTTTACTCCTTCGAGGTTGTAGACGTTAAAAGCGCCGATCGCATAACCATTTCTCAAGGCTGTGTTCAGCAATTCGCTAGTTGAGGCGAGCATATAGTACCTACTTTAAAAACTTTTCTGAATGTCGATCATTCTATCAAATTTCTAGGGCAAGCTCAACTTAATTTGTGTTTATTTTAATTGCGAATTCTTCCGCTAGTATTTATTCTTAATGTCGATCATTCTATCAAAGTTTTAGGGCCAGATCCGCTTAATTTGTGTTTATTTTAATTGCGAATTCTTCCGCTACTATTTATGTTGTGAAGTGCATTTATTCTTGGGTAAGCTGCGCCTAGCGCACCAAACAAATAGTAGGGTACGCTAGGCGCACCCTACTAAGTGATTTACTATTTTTGAGCGTTACCTGCGTGCAAACCGCACTCTTTTACGGTCGCTTCTTCCCACCACCAGCGACCTTCGCGTTCGTGTTGGTTGGGCAATATCGGCTTCGTACAAGGTTCGCAACCAATACTTACAAAACCTCGTTCGTGCAACTTGTTGTAAGGCACATCCAAAGCGCGAATGTATTCCCAAACCTCTGCGGAAGACCAGTTTGCTAAGGGGTTGAATTTAATTAATTCATGGTCGGGAGTGGAGAATGCAGTGTCAACTTCAATAACTGGAATACCGTTGCGGGTACTCGGACTTTGGTCTTTCCGCTGACCAGTAATCCAAGCATCGAGAGTATTCAGTTTGCGGCGCAGCGGCTTGACTTTCCGCACGCCGCAGCATTCTTTGTGACCGTCTTGATAAAAACTAAACAATCCCTTTTCTTCTACTAGGGCTTGTACTTCTGCTGCATCGGGAAACATTACTTCTAATTTAATGCCGTAATGTTTTCTGACTTGATCCAAAAATTGATAAGTTTCTGAGTGCAGCCGTCCGGTGTCTAGCGTGAAAACGCGGAAATTTTTTGTAATTTTTGAGGCCAGATCGATCAGAACTACATCTTCAGCCCCGCTGAAAGAAATGGAGATATTGTCAAAATTTTCTAGGGCAAATTTGAGAATGTCTCGCGGTGTTTTTTGACTGTATTCTGCTTCTAGCGCGGCAATGTTGAGATTTCTTTGGATGGCAACCATATGTTCGGGTTTTCGGTGTTCTTTTCCTCTAGCCCTTTATTATAGCCGATCGCCGTCTCTCCCTGACCGACTAATTTGACAATCAAGCAATGTCATCCGAGGCCGCCGAATTCATCCGTGAAACGAGAAAACAGCTCCGACTGCTCATCACCCGCCACCGGATTTATCAGTGGGAGCGCTTTCTTCAATTGTAAAATCTAAAATCTAAAATCTAAAATCTAAAATCGATTGACCGCATCTTGCAGCAGTCTTTGCTGCTGGGCCCACGATCGAACTCAAGGATGGCGATCGCCTGCTGGTAGTAGTTTTGGTGAACGCAACACTCCTCTGCTGGGTAAAATGGGACTGCCGCGCGATCCATTGAATTTGCCCCCCAATTATAAATCGCACACAATAAAATTCTTTAAATGTTTTTGTTATCCTCCTCAATTTTGACTGGTCTCATTAATAAAATAATAGCGTTCACTAAGCGATATTGTGCTGTATTTTAACTAAAAAAATATTTTAATACCAGTAATGACATAGGTATAACTACTTTTAAGTTGCTGTTAATGGCGCTAATTAAAAAAAATAGACTGCCTTATTTAAGCAATGATCTAAACTAGGTGAGTGGGAATAAACCTAAAACAAAATCATAGAAAATACGGCTTGGATCTTCCCATCGATCCTTCTACTAAGACCTGTGGGTTTCCCAACCGCAAATTACCAACGATCCATTACTAATTGCCGATTAATTTATTCAGAGTAATGCCGTTAGCGAAGTAAATTTTTATCGTTTTTTATCGCTGACCGCCAACCTTCAGCCATACGATCGGCTATATTGTATTTAGAAGTACATTAATTTGTCCGCAAAGCGGTCTAGTCTCATCGCCGCCGGTCGCGCCAGCTTCTGAATAAAGGTAGTCCGCTGTCAATAACAGCAAGGAAGTGTGGAATATGTCAAAAATTTTAGTCGTGGACGACGTTAAGAGCGAACTAGAAATCATCTGCCGCATTCTTCAAGATGCCGGAATGGATGTGATCCGGGCAGGCGACGGCGAAGAAGCGATCGCCATGATCCGCACAACCCGTCCGGCTCTGGTCGTTTTAGATGTAGTGATGCCACGAATGAACGGGTTTGAAGTGATCAGAGAATTGCGGGGCGATCGCGCAACTGCCAAATTGCCCGTAGTATTTTGTACTCATAAAAACACCGAGATCGATAAAGCTTGGGGAACTGATTTAGGCGCCGACGCTTACGTTAGCAAACCCTTTGAACCTCAGCAACTCCTCCACATAGTGCAGCGCCTGCTTTCCGCGTAATCCGAATATAAAGCGATCGGCAGCTTTCCAAAAAATATTATACCGACAAACCCCGTTTTTTTTAAGAAACTGGGTTTTTGAAACCCATAAAAGTTTTATATTTAATGATAGCAACCTGCTTGTTGGCTAACCGGCGATTTATTTAACAGAAACATTTGACGCACCAAAACTGATGCAGAAAAACTAGATCGGCGATCGACTTTAGGGTCAAAGCAAAATTCTAATTCGTAAGCTACACTATAAACAAAAAAATAAGCCATGAAAATAACGGCTCCCACGGCAGGGGGGAATCAGACAAGTATAACAAAGCAATTTCTCCTGTTCGGTCAGGGAGGCAGTCTGTTCGGCATAGAATTAGAGGCAGTGCGGGAAGTCCTTTCCCTCAAGGAACAACCGATTTCCCTGGTTCCCAACACCCTGCCATTTTTGCTGGGATTAACCAACTTGCGGGGCGAAATTTTAGCAGCAGCAGACTTCGGACTGTTCGTCGGTATTGAGTCGGTTGACATCTACCACCCAAACAGCCGCATCTTAGTTGTAGAAGCGCCCGATCCGCGAGACGTGAGATTGTTGTCGAGAATCCGCCTGGGATTAGCCGTTTCCCGCGTCGAAGGAGTTTTACCTCTCCATCCCGATCGCATTGTCTCAGCACTAGATGTGAGTCCCGACCTAGCTCCATTCTTAAAAGGTCTGTACAATTCCGAAGGACGCTTGCTAATGATTGTCGATGTAGAAGCGATCGCCCATTCCGAACGCTGGTAAAACTTCACCATAAACGTAAGTCTGCAACTGCTTTGCATCAATACATTTAACTAACGATCGCCCGCATCCGATTTGCCCATCCTTAAATTTTATGATCGAAATTCTCTATACCTGGATCGCAACGACTTTAACCCTGACGTTGCCTGACTTCTCCCCATCGCTGCTAGCTGGGGCTGCTAATGTCATCATTTCTGGATGTTACTTTGCCATCGCTTGGCTAATCAGCTTAGCTATGTGGCGAAACCGTCAATTCGGGTTCGACATCTTCGCCACAGTCACAGCAGGCATATTTTGGAGCTGCGCTTTCGGCCACAGCGGTCACGCTGCCGAATACCTAGGACTGCCGCACTCTGCGGTAGTGCAAACTGTGTTCGATTGGATCACTGTAATTGCGGCGATCGCTTTTTTGAGTTTGTCCAACCGCTACGGCTTCTTAGTAGGTTCCACCCGCATCCTTAATGCTAAAAAACAAACAGAACAAGCGCTGAGCGAAACAACCCAGCGATTTCACGCAATCTTCGATCAAGCTTTTCAAGCGATCGCATTATTGGAGGCAGACGGTACTCTGATCGAAGCCAATCAGACAGCGCTAAAATTGGGCGATTTCCCAGCATCAGAAGTGCAGGGGCTGAAATTTTGGCTGACACCAGGGTGGGCATCATCCCCAACCAACCAGCAGCGCCTAAAAACGAACATTCAACAAGTTTCTGCCGGAAATTTTGTCCGGGAAGAATACGAAATCACCGGAGCTAACAACCAGGTAACAGTAATTGACTTGTCGTTTAAGCCGCTGTTAAATGCAACAGGAGAAGTATTTCAAATCCTCGCAGAAGGCCGGGAGATTACCAAGCGCAAACAGGCAGAAGCAGCATTGCAGAAGCTAAGCGCAGAACTAGAGCAGCGAGTGAATGAAAGAACCGAGCAGATCCTGCAAACTAACGCACAATTGGAACAGGAAATTCTCGATCGCACCGCAGCCCAAGAGCAATTAAAAACCTCAGAACTATTCTTAAACAACATCCTCAACAGCATCCCCGACCCGATTTATGTCAAAGACCAACAGCACCGCTGGATTATATTAAATAATGCCTTTTGTCAATACATAGGTCACAGCAGAGAAGAACTAATTGGTAAATCCTACGACCAGTTTTTGCCCAAAGAGGAAGCACAGAGATATCGAGAAAAAGACGAATTAGTTTTATTGACAAATACCAGCAGCGAAATCCAAAAAACCATCACAGACTCAGCAGGAAACACCCGCTTTCTCTCCGCCAAAAAATCTACATTTGTAGATACAGACGGCAGGAAATTTCTCGTTTCCGCGATGAGAGATATCACCAAGCGCGTGCAAATGGAAGAACAAATGCGGCAGACGCTCGCTGAAGTAGAAAGCTCCCAAAACTTGCTGCGGACAGTCATTGACGCTACGCCAGACTGCATATTTGTCAAAGATCGAAACTCGCGCTATACCCTAGTCAATGCAAGTTTCGCCACCGCCTTCGGCAAAACTCAAGCAGAAATTATCGGCAAAGACGACGCAGAAATAGGCATATCGGTCGATCGAATCTTTGGCAGCTTCCAGGCCCAAACCGATTCCCAGAACCAAATTCAAAACTTCCGGGCAGACAACCATCTCGCCCCGAACTCCAACGACTCAGCCACCTTAGCCGACGGCAAAGTACACAGCTTCGACACCCTGAAATTGCCCCTCACAGACGCAGAAGGCAACATTTTAGGAATGCTCGGCTTGGCGCGCGACATCACACAGCGCCGCAAATCTGAAAAAGAACTATTGCGGTTCAAAGCAATTTTAGAAACCACAACAGACTGGGTAGGCATCGCCGACTCCCAACAGCGCACCATTTATCTCAACCGCGCAGCCCGAGAAATGTTGAGAGTTGGCGAAAACGCAGATTTAGCCGGATTCAGCATTTCCGACCTGACATCGCCCAAAAGTATCGACACTCTTCTCAACGTCGGCATCCCCGCAGCTTGCCGGGAGGGGACCTGGAGCGGCGAGGCAATGTGGCGAACTTTAGACGGCCAAGAAATACCAGTTTCTCAAGTAATTATTGCTCACAAATCCGAGAAGGGAGAAATTGAATTTCTGTCAACGATCGCCCGCAACATTACAGAAAGCAAGCGCACAGAAGAAGCCTTGCAGCAGAACTTGCAAATGCTTGACCTGGCAAGCGACGCCTTGATCGTTCGGGATATGGACGGCACGATTAATTATTGGAATCAGGGAGCCGAACGGATGTACGGCTGGACAAAAAAAGAAGCCTTGGGGAAACTCACCCATATTCTATTGCACAGCATTTTTCCCCAGCCTTTAGCAGCTATAGTGGCACAGTTAGAAGAGCAGGATTATTGGGAAGGAGAAATAATTCACACGACCAATTATGACACTAAAATCACCGTATTCAGCCGCTGGAATTTGCAGCGAGACGAACAGGGAAAAGCCAAAGCAATATTAGAAACTAACAACGACATCACAGAGCGCAAGCAAGCAGAAATCGAAAAAGAAAGATTGATTTCGATCGTAGAAAACAGCTCGGATTTTATCGGCACGGCAACCATGGAGGGACAGGGAACATACCTGAATGCCGCTGGACTTAAACAAGTAGGATTGCAAAATATTGAACAAGTCAAAAGCAAAAGTATGTATGACTTCTTCTCAGTAGAAGATGCTAAGATTTTCAAAGAAGAAATCGTGCCGGCTACTGTACGAGACGGTTTTTGGCAGGGTGAATTCCGCTTGAGGAACTTTCAAACCGGCCAAGACTTTCCGGTTGACTTTACCCTATTTACAGTCAAAAACCCAGAAACCGGCGAGCCTATGGGGTTCGCAACAGTTACTCGCGACATCAGCGATCGCAAACGCGCAGAAGAGATGCTGCGCGATCGCGAAAGACTATTCCGAGCCATTTTCGACCAATCGTTCCAATTCATAGGTCTGCTCAAACCGGACGGCACCGTTTTGGAAGCCAACCAAACAGCCCTGGCAGCCGCAGGGCTGCGAAGCGAAGAAATAATAGGCACTCCGTTTTCCGAAACCCTGTGGTGGCAGATTTCCCCGGAAACCAAGCAACAGATACGAGAAGCGATCGCCCTCGCCGCAGCCGGCGAGGTAGTCCGTTACGAAGTGGATGTGCTAGTTGCCAACGGTGCAGTGGCGACCGTTGACTTCTCCATCAAACCCATCACAGACGAGAGCGGCAAAGTCTTGATGCTAATTCCAGAAGGCCGTGACATCAGCGATCGCAAAGCCCTAGAACGAGAATTAGTTTTGCGTCAAAGTCGCTTTGACGCATTTTTCGCAGCCGCCCCCACCTCAATGTGTATTTTTGACGACCAGTTGCGCTTCGTGCAAGTCAACGAGAAATTAGCGGCAACCACCGGCGTCTCAGTTGCCGAACACCTCGGTAAGACGGTGAGGGAAGTTATACCCGAAATGAGCGATACCCAAGTGCCGATGTTGCAGCAGGTTCTCGCCACCAACCAACCGTTGTTAAACCTTGAGGTGTCGGGATCATTCTTCAACGAACCGGGCGTCCTGCGAGATTGGCTGGCGTCATACTTTCCTTTGCCCGGGGCTGACGGCAAACCCATCGGTATCGGGGTTGTGGCGATCGAAATTACCGATCGCAAAAAAGCAGAAGTAGAGCGCGATCGATTTTTTACTCTTTCCCTAGACTTGATTTGTATTATAGATTTTGAAGGCAAATTCAAGCGCCTCAATCCCGCTTGGGAAAAAACCCTCGGCTACACCCTAGAAGAAGTGGAAGACCAACATTTTCTCAACTTCCTCCATCCAGACGATCGCGAAGCAAGCATAGCCGCAGCAAAAAGAGTAAACGAGGGCACCGAAATAAAGTTCTTTGAAAATCGCTACCGCTGCAAAGACGGTTCCTACAGGTGGCTGTCGTGGAAAGTGCGACCTGAAACCGAACAAAAGCTCATGTATGCAGTGGCTCGCGACGTTACCGAAAGCAAACAGGCGATGGTGCGACTGGAAACAACAACAGCCCAATTAGCCAGTTCCGAAGACCAATTTCGCCAGCAAAGCAATCTCTTGCAACTGCTCATAAACAGCATTAGCGACGGCATAATTGCTGCCGACGAAAATAACAATTTTCTTTTGTTCAACCCCGCCGCCGAAGATATGTTTGGCATGGGCGCGACCGATTCTATTCTCAACGAATGGTCGGCAAAATACGGTTTATTCTTGCCCGATACCGTAACTCCCTATCCCCCAGCCGAAATACCTTTAGCGCGCACGGTTCGAGGAGAAGTAGTTGACGACGTAGACCTTTTTACCCGCCACCCAGGCAAGCCAGAGGGCCTGTGGGTGAAAGTTAACGGCCGGCCGCTCAAAGACGAAAGGGGGGCGCTTAAAGGCGGCGTAATCGTTTGCCGCAACGTCACCGAACAAAGAGCATCCCAGCAGCGAATGCAGCAGTTGGCCGAGGCACAGGAACGCTTGCTGCAAGAACTCAAAACTCGGCAGAATGCTCTCGACGAATCGGCGATCGTCAGCGAAACCGATCTCCAAGGTATAATTACTTACGTCAACGGCAGATTTATTGAAATCTCCGGTTACAGCATAGGAGAACTCCTGCACCGCAACCACCGCCTCGTCAATTCCGGCTACCATCCCAAATCATTTTTTGAAGAAATGTGGGTGACAATTTCTCGCGGTTTGGTGTGGAAAGGGGAAGTCAAAAACCGACGCAAAGATGGCTCGTTTTATTGGGTAGATTCGACGATCTCTCCCATTTTTGATACCACCGGCACAATAGTTAAATATATCGCCATTCGCTTTGACATCACCGAGCGCAAAGAAGCAGAAGAACGACTAGAAAAATTGGCAGCCGAACGTAAAGCTGAAGCTGATTGTCTGACGCAGCAAGTCCTTAAATTGTTGGGAGAAATTAAAGGCGCGGCTCAAGGTGACTTGACAGTCAGGGCGGAAGTGACTAACGACGTTTTAGGTGCTGTCGCCGACTCTTTCAACTTCTTAATCGGTTCTCTGCGGAAAGTGGTAACGGGAATTCAAACTTTAGCCGAACAGGTAACGTGTGCCACCGACGAGTCAATTAACAATACCAGTCAACTCACCCAACAGGCAGAAATTCAAGCAGCCAAAATATCTGCCATCATGCGCGAAATTGAGCGGATTGTGAATTCGATCCGCGACGTGCGAGATGTTTCCGTGCGGGCGGAAACAGTGGCTCAGCAGTCTTCTCAAACGGCTGAAGTCGGCGGTATGGCGGTCGATCGAGCTGTCGAAGGCATTAACGGACTCCGGTTGACGATCGCCTCTACCTCGAAAATGATGAAGCGTTTGGGCGAATCTTCGCAGCAAATTGGCAAAATTGTGACTTCGATTTCTCAACTGGCTTCGCAAACTAATTTATTAGCTCTGAATGCTACTATTGAGGCGGCGCGAGCCGGCGAACAAGGTTTAGGCTTTGCAGTTGTTGCGGAAGAAGTGCGGAAATTAGCAGAAAGATCCGCCGGCGCTACTGAGGAAATCTCGGAAATTGTCGGTACAATTCAAGAAGAAATCAGCCGCGTGATGAAGGCAATGGAATCCGGGACGCTGGAGGTAGTGGAAGGCACTAAGCTGGCAAGCGAAGCTAAAACTCACCTCAATGCCATCATCGAAGTTAGTCGAGAAATGAATGCTTTGGTGCAGAATATTACTATCGCATCTGCCAAGCAAACTGTTTCGGCTGAGGGGATTGCTAACAGTATGCAGCAAGTCAACGAGATTGCTAACACGACTGCACAAAAAGGTGCGGATGTCAAAGCATCTTTGGACGAGCTGTCTGGTTCTCTGGGCCAATTGCAAAAGTCGGTGGCGAATTTTCGCAGTTAGTTCAGTTGACTGTTGACGGTTGACTGTTGACTGTTAACTGTTCACTGTTGACAGTTATACGAATCACTAACAACTATCGTTGTTGCCGGGGCGGGTTGACAAATATCCTGAATGCGAATTTATAGATAATCGTGAACCCACCCTGACAACAATTACAGTTAAATAACGGGACATATAAAAAGAAACTGCCAAAAGACAACAGTCAACTGTTAACAGTCAACAGTCAACAGACAACAGACTAATATGAATGATGACGATTTAAACGAATTAATAGATGCTTTTACCGCAGAATGCGAAGAGTTTCTCCAGTCGATGGAGGCGAACCTACTGGCGATGGAATCTGCGGGTTTGAAAGAGCGACAAGCGGCAGTTAAAGAAATGTTTCGGGCGGCTCACTCGATTAAGGGTGCGGGTTCGATGTTGGGCTTTCAAAACGTGTCTGTCGCAGCTCACACGCTGGAGGACTGTTTTGTGATTTTGCGCGATCGCACAGACTTGTCAGCCCTGGAACCGACTACTGTGAGTGTTTTGCTGCAGGGGGTGGATGCTCTCAAAAAGATTACGATCGAATCAGTTCAACACTCCGATGTCACAACTCCGGACCAAACGGAAAACTTGGACGCGATCGCCCAAATTTTCGCTCAGTTCCAGGCCAAGTACGGCAAGTCAGAACAGCCGCCAGTCCCCGCAGCCATCCAATCCCCCTCCCCGGAAACCCTGAAACTGATTTTTGAACACGAAGTGCCGCCACTCTTCAATCGCCTAGAAACCGAGCTTTCCCAAGCTTCCGAGGCAGATTTGGCAAAAAGCGTCACCGCCCTCAACCAGGTTTACTACCAACTTTCCGGTTTGGCTGGAATGCTGCTATTGCCGGAATTTGGGGAAATCGCCGCAGCCCTCAGCGCTTTGATCGACTCTCCCGACTTGACTCTACAGCGGCTGCAATCCGAGGGTTGGGCGATCGCCCAAAACTTGCAAACCGCACGCCAACAAATATTGGAAGGAAGGGCGATCGACCTCCCCGAAATCTCCCCCTCCCCGACTCCCGCCGACTCCCCCCAACTCCCCGACTCCCCGACTCCCGCCGACTCCCCCCAACTCCCCGACTCCCCGACTCCCCCGGACATCTCCCCCTCCCCCTCCCCCACAGTCCCCCCCTCCTCGACTCTCCCAGTCCCCAACCCGCAAAGGCCGACAATCCGGGTAGACTTAGAACGCTTAACTGAATTGGTGAATCTAGTCGGGGAATTAGTCATCAACCGTACAAATTTAGAACTACAAGAATCCGAACTGCGCGGCGAAGTCAAGCGCATCCGCCGCAATATCGTAGATTTGAGCCAATTCGGCGGTCAGTTGCGAGAAGAATACGACAGACTGAGCTTTGCAGAGTGGAGGGGGGGAAACGGGCACTCTGGATTGGGAAAACTTGCAGCAGCAGAAACAGAATTCCCAACGATCGCTAACGGCAAATCCTCTCCGGCCCATGCTCACTTCGATATCTTAGAGATGGATCGTTATACAGAGTTCCACTCGACAGCCGCAGAAGTCATCGAAACTGCCCAAGCAATTTCTCACTCCGCCACCAAATTAGACACCTTGGCGATGAAATTCGAGCGCAGTACCGATCAACTGCGCCGCATTACCGAACAACTACGCAGCCGCGTCATGCAGTTGCGAGTCGTGAGTTTCAGTCGCGCCGTCGATCACTTGCCCAGAGCCCTGCGGGAGATGTGCCTCACATACGATAAGGAAGTCAACCTGCTGCTAGTGGGAAGAGATACCAAAATAGACGAAAGTTTGCTCGACGCTTTGCGCGACCCCTTAATACACTTAGTGAGAAACGCTTTCGACCACGGCATCGAAATGCCCGAAGTTCGGAAAGCAAGCGGCAAGCCGGCCAGCGGTCAAATAGAAATAGAAGCCCGCCACCAAGGCGGCCAAACGATTATTACTGTCGCCGATGACGGCAGAGGCATTGACCCGGAAATGATTCGCCGTAAAGTTGTCACAAAGGGTTTGGCTACGGAGGAACAAGCTCAAGAATTTTCCATTGCCGAACTCTACGATTTTCTGTTTTGGTCGGGTTTCAGCACTGCAGAAGGGGTCAGCGACCTTTCGGGGCGGGGAGTCGGGCTCGACGTGGTGCGAACAAATTTGCGGACTGTGCGGGGGACTGTGAAGGTAGACTCTCGCCTGGGAAAAGGTACGAGTTTTATTATCAAACTGCCGCTGCTGCTGTCGATTACTGATGCACTGATGGTGAAGACAGATCACAATAAAATAGCAGTGCCGCTGGATGCAGTCGAGGAAATTCTGCACATTAAAGCCTCGGAAGTTCACATCGCCGGCAATCAGCCAATGCTGTGGTGGCGAGAGGAATTTATTCGTTTGGTGAGGATGCAAGATTTGCTCGAATACAGCGTCGTCGGGCCGGATGCCCCCTCTCCTGACCCTTTGGCCCAAGACGAAATTCCCGTCCTGGTTTTGGCTTCTACCGAAGGAATGCTGGCGGTGGCCGTGGAACGGCTGATCGGTCAGCAGGAAATAGTGGTTAAACCTTTGCCGCCGCCTCTATCCAAACCTCGCGGCGTTTTGGGGACTACGATTTTGGGGGACGGGCGCGTGGTGAATATTCTGGATGTGGACGATTTGGTGGGCCAACCTGGGGTAAATAGTTCGATCGCCGCTGTCTCCGGTAAAGTGCAGGAGATACCGCCGAGTTCGAGTCAGTCACCGCAGATTTTGGTAGTGGATGATTCCTATACAATTCGCCAGTTGCTGTCTATGACGCTGACTCGTGCTCGCTACCGGGTGGTACAGGCTAAAGACGGTGTGGATGCCCTGGAAAAGTTGCAAAATGGTCTTGATTGCAGTTTGGCGATCGTCGATATTGAAATGCCCCGGATGGATGGATTTGAATTGTTGCGCTCGATCAGATCGACCGAGCGCTTTGCTAAGATTCCTGTAGCCATGCTGACATCCCGTAGCGGGGAAAAACATCGGCAAATGGCAATGGAATTAGGGGCAAATCAATACTTCACCAAACCTTACAGCGAAGCCCAACTTTTACAAGCTATCCCCAAATTGATCCACCAATCAATAATTTAATCCACACTCTCAAATTTCCCATCAAATAATCCCTAATCTCAAACAAAACTTAGGTAAAAAGTAATTAAACACGGGAACTAGAGAGGAAATATACGCAGCAGAATCACCTACTAAACTCCAATAGTTTTCAATTTTCAATTAAATAATTTTCAATTAAATAATTTTCAATCTAAAATCTAAAATATACAATCTAAAATCCAATGACTCACGCCAATTACAATCGCAGATTTCGGAGTAAGAAACCAGCCAGTGTTAGAATTGCTCCTAAAAAAATTGTTTCCTTTGAACTAGGAAATATTTACTATGCTGTTCCTATTGAACGAGTGGAGCGCATTGTTAAAAACTTTAATGCCTACGGTATTTTACCTAACGGTAATAGTTTATTGCGGCATCAAGAAGAACTGATTACCATAATTAATTTATCCACAATATTTCCCAGCAGTCCGAGCTTGGCTGAGTGCAAATACTTGATTATTTGTACCTTAAATAAAAGCGATCGGTTGGGGATTCCCATTCCTGATATGCCAAAAATTTTGGAAATTACCGAAGAAAGCTTCTGCGAGATTCCCGAATTGTACCGTCAACAGCAACTGCCTTCGGTAATAGAAAAGTTAATTCGCGCACCTGATGGTTCCGAAGTTTTTTATCTGAATTTTGATCTACTTAGCGAAATGTAGGGTGTTCACTTTTCGAGGTAATATACCATATAAATGGTATTTTTGCAAACAAAAACTTATTGATTTATGAAAAAACTCACAATCATGTCGATCGCCCTACTAATTTTTGCAGCCACTCTGGAACTGCCGAAGGTGGGGCTGCAACTAAGTGCGATCGGGCAAATAGAAACGCCCCAACCAATCCCAACACCCCAACCCATCCAAACACCCCAACCCATCCCAACACCCCAAACAATCCCAACACCCCAACCCATCCCAACACCCCAACCACAAACACCCCAACCCATCCAAACACCCCAACAAATCCAAACACCCCCAATCCAAACACCTCAACCAAAACCAGCCGACCCCAAAAACCTCGGCTACGTCTCCCCAGAATTTGCCGAAAATTTCTCCCAGCAACAAATCGACCAAATCAACGCCAACGTCGAAATGCTGCTGCTAACTCAAAGCTGCTCCCGCTGCGACCTCCGAGCCGTAAAATTAGTTAACATTAACTTAAAAAATCCCATCCTTACAGGAGCAGATTTATCAGATGCCAACCTCAGCGGTAGTCGCTTCGAGATCTCAGATTTTGTCAACACCAATCTAGCTCGCACAAACTTAAGCGGAGCCGAATTAGTGGGAGCGAGAATCAGCAACGCTAACCTCAGAAAAGCTAACTTGACAAAGACAAATTTAGACGGTGCAGACCTGCGATTTTCCGACTTGAGAGATGCCGATCTTTCCGATGCCAACCTCCGCAATGCTAATATAGATGGCGCTACTATCGATCGAGCAAGTATGGCCGGCACCACAATGCCCGACGGCAGAAAAAATCAATAATAATAGAGGTAGTCTTATGTCGCCGATTAAACAACGCCTTCTCGAAGCGATCGAACGGACTCCTGAGCCACTTTTAGAGCAAACGCTGGCATTTCTGGAATTTTTGACCAGTCGGACACAATCGGCGATCGCCCCAGACTTCGACTCAGATTTTGACTCAGATACCGACTCCAACGAGCAAATCCTCGCCGATCTGAAAGCCTCCCTCCACCAAGCCAAAGCGGGACAAACCTTTCCCATATCGGAACTCTGGGACGGTATCAATGTCTGATATGTCAGTCCAAGTCACATTCACGGCACTCTTCAAACGTCGCCTCAAAGGACTCGCTAAAAAGTATCGCCAAATTCAAACCGATATTCAGCCAGTCCTTGATGAGCTTATCCAAGGAAACTTCCTGGGGGGGTGACAAAGAGGTCTAGGAGATAGACCGAATAAGGGTTGCAGCCCGCATACCTTGTTGATAAAAGCGAC